>CAYYEN010000030.1:0-2078 GCA_964470795.1 uncultured Spirochaetaceae bacterium
CTTGGTCAAGAGTATGCAACACCAATTGGTACTATTAAAACAGATAGTTATGCACGAAAGGCAACAGGGCCATCTATCGACCAGCTGATGATGGGTAATGAAGGCGCTTTTGGAGTCCTTACAGAAGTAACTCTAAAGTTTAAAGCTTGGAGACCTGAAAACCATCTGCGCTTCTCCTATATGTTTCACACCTGGCAGGAGGCAAGAGAAGCTGCTCGAGAAATCATGCAAGGCGAATTTGGTTATCCTTCAGTCTTCCGCCTCTCTGATGAAGAAGAGACTGATATCATGATGAAGCTTTACGGAATTGATGAATCTCCTCTTGAAAAACTTTTAGAATTAAAAGGGTATAAGAGTGGAAGTCGGTGTCTCTTCTTAGGTTTTACTGATGGTGAGTTGGGCTTTTGTAAGCATATTAAAAAGAGTGTTCATAAGATTTGCCATCAACACAAAGGCATGTATCTAACCTCGCTTCCAACTAAAGGCTGGGAAAAGGGTAGATTTAAAGACCCCTATTTAAGAGATTCCATGCAAGACTTTGGTGTAGTTACCGATACTCTTGAATGTACCGTTAACTGGGATGATATGGAAAAGGTCCATGCCTCTGTTAGAGAGTACTGTAAGAGTCGCCCTAATACAATTTGTATGACTCATATGAGCCATGTTTATGAGCAAGGCGCTAACTTATATTGGATTTTTATTACCAAATGCCATGATACTGAAGAGTTTAGAGCTTACCATAGAGGTATTTTAGATGCGATTCAAAAATCAGGAGCGGCGATAAGCCACCACCATGGAATTGGAAAGTTCTTTGCGCCTTGGCTTGCCGGTTGTATAGGCGAAAACCAGATGAACATCCTTAAAGTATTGAAAAACCATTTTGATCCTAAGAATTTAATGAATCCGGGGGGCACTATTGGTCTCGATCTAAAAGAGGACGAGATAAGATATATTAGGCCAAAGTGGTAAAGAAAATAGCTACTTGTAAGATTATACTTATGAGTAGCTTGTTTTTTACTTTCTAAAAACGGGGTATAATAAGGCTATGAATAAATTAGAAACTGTAAAAATGATAAAGTGTCTTTCAGATGCACACGGTGTTTCAGGGTTCGAAGATGAAGTTTTAGAAACTATAAGAGACTTTGGAAGTACTCTTGGTACCTTTAGCGAAGATTCGTTACGAAACCTCTATTTAGAGCCTGAGTGTAATAGGGAAGAGGCTCCGGTAATAATGCTGGACGCTCATACCGATGAAGTCGGGTTTATGGTCAAAGCAATAAGGCCTGATGGGATGCTTGAGTTTATCACAATAGGTGGATGGGTTGCGACAAATATCCCTTCTCACATGGTTGAGGTGTTAAATGAGGACGGAGTGTATATTCCAGGAGTTGTTGCAAGTAAACCACCTCATTTTATGAGTGAGGCGGAGCGCAATGCAAAACTCGATATCTCCTCTTTAGTAATTGATGTCGGAGCTGTTTCTAAAGAAGAAGTAGTAAACGACTTTAAGATTAGTATCGCCTCTCCTGTAGTTCCTCAGGTAAAGTGTACTTATGATGAGAAAAAAGATATCTTAATTGGTAAAGCATTTGATAACCGCCTTGGCTGCGCTTCTATTCTTGCAACCCTTAAAGAGCTCAAGGATTGCCCCTTAAATTGCAGCGTTAAAGGCGCTTTTGCCTCACAAGAAGAAGTAGGACTAAGAGGGGCAACTGTAACGGTTGAGAAAATTAAGCCAGATATTGCAATCTGTTTTGAAGGAAGCCCTGCAGATGATACTGTAGTGCCCTCTTATCAAAGTCAGACAGCGCTCAAAAAAGGGCCAATGCTTCGCTATATCGATGGTAAGATGATAACCAATCCTCGCTTTCAACGCTTTGCCCTCTCTGTTGCAAAAGAGTTAGGACTGCCTTATCAAACTGCAGTTAGAACTGGTGGCGCTACCGATGGGGCAGCAATTCATTTAGGCAATCTTTCTTGTCCAGTAATAGTAATAGGAATTCCTGTAAGATATGCTCATACGCATTATGGAATTTCTTCCTATTCAGATTTTGAAAATGGTATAAAGCTTGCAGTAG
>CAYYEN010000030.1:2088-13715 GCA_964470795.1 uncultured Spirochaetaceae bacterium
ACAAACTATTTCATCGTTTTAAATTCAATTTCATCATACCCCGTGCTCTCATCTTGAATAAGGCCATACTCTGTATTATCGAGGATCCCGAGGATGAGTTCACAGGTGGTGTTGATGATACACCCCTTTACAAGATGCCCACCAATTGCACTTAGCCCTTGTTTCGATAAGGCTAGGTGTAGATGAGTTCTTACTTTGCTTACCGTTCCCATTAACGATAAGATTTCACATTGCTCATTAACACACTTTATGGAAACGCCATCAGCATCTCTTAACCTGGCTTTATCGAGGCATCCAACTGCTGAGAGTAGAACTCCAGCTTTGATATCATACTCTTTAGCAATCTCAACAATGGATAAAAGTAAATCTTGTCCTTTGACTAATCGTTTACAAATAGTTTTCACAATTCTGCCTCATAAACGAAGAATAACACAAATACTTCTACTCTTTCTAAAATATTTTTGATATTTCTTCTTTTTATTGCTTTTCAGCGCTACTTGGGATAACAATAAATAGTGAAGTGACATATGTGTTAATTTAGGAGAGGGCAATGTTGAGTAGAAGAAAAGCTAATTGGTTGATAATTTTGGTGGTTTTGTTAAGTTTACTCGCCTTAGTAGGGTGTAAAGGGGATGATAATGGTTTAGCGAATAACGAAGTTATTTCTATGATTCCTTATGATACAAAAAGACCAACTTTAGTAATAACTACAACTGATGGCATGGACTGGGAACGTCTTCAAAAAGATTTAGATGCCGCTTTTCCTGATGTTAACATTGTTTTAAGACTTGCTATGAACCTCGAAAGTACCGCCTTAGGCGATGTTGCTGATATTTATTTAGCCGGACAAGCAACCTTATCTCCTGAAGTGGAATCACACTTATTAGATTTATCTGCGTTTTCAAGTACAAGCAATTACTATACTACTTCCCTTGCAGCCTGTGCGAGTATAAATGATGGTAAACAATATATGCTTCCGCTTCCTGGTAATATTCGCGGTATTATTTATAACAAGACCATGTTTGAAGAAAATGGGTGGAAGGTTCCTCAAGGAAAGAGTGAATTTATTCAGCTTTGCCATACTATAGAGGACTCTGGAGTGGTAGATGTAGCTTTTCAACCCAGTATTTATTATGCGGCAGAGGCTTTACTAATTGGAGAATTTTTCCAAATGGCCAATATGTTTGATACCCTAGATTTCTTTACCTGGTATGAAAACTATGCTAAAAAGGGAATCGGTAGTGCAGATTACTACCTGCCAACCTTACTAGATACCTATAAATTGTTATTCAAAGAAAATATACTTGACTCTTCAGTCTTTACCATCCAGCCACAAACTCGATCTAAAATGCTTTATATCGACAGAACTGCTGCAATGACTGTTGAAACTCAAAATGCGGCCCTCTATGCTGCAAATAGCAGAAGTACTGATGAGTTTGCGATGATGCCTTTCTACAGCTCGGATGATCCGCAGTCGGGCTATGTCTTTGTTAATCCAATTTCTTATATCTGTGTTAGCTCAAAGGTTAAGGAGAAAGGCAATGAAGAAAAATTAAAGCTCGTAAGACGATTTTTAGACTACTTTGCGACAAAACAAGGACAGGAGATATTTATTCCCGAAGGCAACAAAGCGGTTAGCCAGATAAAGAATGCCGAAAAAGACTTAGGTGGAAGCGCAATGCTTGAAAATGTTCAGTCTACAATTGATGCCGGGCGTTTAATACCGGTCAGACTCTTGTTTAATGCCGGAATTACCCTTTCCCGTGATGCCTTTTTTGATATTCTAAATTCGATGTATTTTACCGAGCGACGAAACCAGAACATCATAACAGAGGATAGACCTGTTACTTATGAAGAAGCTGTTGAATACCTAGATAATATCAACAAAGAGGTTTTAGCCAGCTCTGAGTCTAAAGTAGAAACTGTATATGCAAATGCTAAAAAGCCGTTTACTGTACTTCAAACTAGTGAGTATTTTGCTCAAATGATTAAAGAGTATACACAATCTGATATTGCGCTTTATATGAGCAACTGTATTTGTCGCGGTAATAATATTGCCTTTCCTCAAGGTGATTTAGTTAAAACTGTTGGCGGTCGCAGTCCTTTAGATGAATTAGTTATTTTTGATGGTAGTAAGCGCGGTGTTATTATCGCAGAGGATGATTTAAAGTTTGCTAAGGTTAAAATGACAGGCTCTCAAATTCTTGAAGCAATTGAATATCCAATTCATGGACAAGAAAGTGTCTTATTTGAACCGTTCTTTGTCTCTGCTGGACTTAAAATTAAGTTTGCTCCTTGGGCAGAGGTAGGCTCAAGATACCTTAAAGTGACCTTGGCTGATGGCTCTCAACTCGTTCCTGATAAACTTTATACCGTTGCTATTTGGAACTACACTATAAAGCCGGAATATATTACTGAATACGTCAAAGTTTATGAGGATACCTTCCAAGATGTCTTGAGAGCAAAACTAATGAAGGATAAAGTGATTGCCCCCTTTACAGATAAGCGTTTTACCCTCGATTGGAGTGTTGTAAAACAAGACGAAATAGAAGAGGTGAAAGTAGAATAGAACATTTTTGATAATCCCTCTTTTGATTTGCAAATAAAGGTTAAAAGGGGTAAAAATTAAAAGGAATGTCCTAAGTGTTAACTATATGAGTATGTAAATTACTAAAAAGGGAGAGTTTTTATGAAGGGAAGGAACAATAATAAGCGAGCAAACTTAAATGGCGCCCTAATTATAACACTTATTTTTTTCATAATTGTTAGTTTGTTGAGTGGGTGTAAGAAAGCAGAAGAAAAGAAGGCAGAAAGTGCTCTTCTACCTACTAATGAAGTACTTACAACTATTCCTTATGATATTAAAAAGCCAACTTTAGTAATTAGTGTATCTGATGGTATGGACTGGGAACGACTTCAAGAAGACTTAGATAAAGTCTTTCCTGAGGTCAATATAGTCTTAAGGTATGGAATGAATCTTGAAAGCGTCGCCTTAGGAGAATTTGCAGATATTCATGTAGCTTTACAACCAAACCTCTCTCCAGAAATTGAAGCAAAGCTTTTAGATTTATCAATTTTCTCAGGCACCAACCATTATTACAACACAGCGCTTACAGCCTGTGCCAGTTTGAACAACTCAAAGCAATATCTAATTCCGCTCCCTAGCAATATTAGGGGTATTGTCTACAACAAGACCATGTTTGAAGAAAATGGGTGGAAAGTGCCTCAAGGAAGAAGTGAGTTTATAGCGCTTTGTCATACAATAGAGGACTCCGGGGTAGTAGAGCGAGCCTTTCAACCAGCCCTGTATTTTGCAGCTGAAGCACTTATTATTGGTGAGTTCTTTCAAGAGACAAATATGTTTGATACCTTAGACTTTTTCTCTTGGTATGAAAACTATGCAAAAAAAGGAATTGGTAGTGCAGATTTCTTTCTTCCCTCTTTCTTGGATACTTATGATTTGTTATTTAAGGAAAACGTGCTTAGCCCCACAGATTTTTCTTTAAGACCAGCACTTCGCTCAGCTATGCTTTATAGAGAAAGAACTGCTGCTATGACTACAGAGACTCAAAATGCTACTCAATATGCTCTCGATTTTGGAAGTACAGATGAATTTGCTATGATGCCTTTTTATAGCTCAGATGATCCGGAATCTGGCTATGTGGTTGCAAACCCCATTGCTTATTTAGCTGTCAGTGCTAAAGTTGTAGAGCCTGGAAATGAGGCTAAATTAGCAATTGTAGAAAAGTTTCTGGACTACATAGCCACAAAAGAGGGACAAGACTTATTCATTCCTAAAGGCAATATTGCGATTAGTCAGATAAAGAATGCAGAAAAAGATATTACTGGTAATGCCATGCTAGAAAATGTTCAGTCAGTTATTAATGCTGGTCGTATGATACCTGTAAGAGCAATCTATAATGCTGGTATTAACTTAAGCCGTAATGCAATTTTTGATGTACTTAATAATATGTATTACACTGAGCGACGAAACCATAACATAATAGATGAAGATAGACCTGTTACTTATGAAGAAGCGGTAGAGTATCTTGATAACATTAATAAAGAAGCTATTGCCAGTGCTGAGTCAAAACTAGAAACTATCTATGGCGAAGTAAGTCAAACCTTCACGGTCCTTGAAACCACTGAGTATTATGCTCAAATGATAAAAGATGCAACTGATTCAGATATTGCACTTTACCTTAACAATACCTTATGTAGAGGTAATAATATTGCCCTTTATGAAGGCGAGTTAATCAAGACTGTTGGAGGTGTTTATCCTTTTGATGCGTTAGCTACTATCGATTGCAGTATAAGAACGCAAAAGGTTAATGAGGATGATTTAAAAATTGCTAAGATAAAGATGAGCGGTGCTCAGATTCTTGCAGCCATTGAATATCCTACCAATATTGAAAAGAGTTACTTATTTGAACCCTTCTTTATCTCAGCCGGGCTAAAGATAGAATTTGCGCCTTGGGCTGAAAAGGGCTCAAGATACCTTAAAGTAACGCTAGCTGATGGAAGTGAATTAGTTCCTGATAAGCTTTACACTGTAGCTATTTGGAATAACACTATAGATCCTGAATATATTACAGAATATGTGAAGATTTATGATGATAGCTTCCGCGACCTATTGCAAGCAAGGCTCGCTATCGATAAGAAAATAGCTCCAATAAACGATGGACGCTTTACAATTAACTGGGATGTAGTAAAAGAACAGTAAGACATAACAAACTCTCTAAGAAAACAGAGAGTTTGTTATTATAATGCTAAGAAATTTGAGTTTTCTTTTCTTTGCTGTTGATGATAATAATTCCAATGCTGACAAGGAGAAGAGCTGAAATATATTTTAAAGGTTCTAGTTCTTCTCCAATTACTAAAGCGGCTAAGATTGTACCAACTACAGGATTTACTAAATTGAAGATACCAAGAGAACTTGCTTTGTAGATTTTGAGTAAGTAGGCCCAAATAGTGAACGCTAAGGCTGATAACAGTGCTAAGTATAAAAGACAAAGAATGCCTGATACTGTGACTTTCCCAAATTTTCCACCCATAGCAATACCGGTTACTAATAAAGCAAGACCACCAAGCAAAAGATTATAAGCGGTGATATTAAGTGCGCTTTCTTTGTTACCCATCTTTTTGGTAAGGAAGGAACTAAATACAAAACAAAGAGTGCCTATTATTAAGAGCACTTCACCATTTAAAGAAAGGTAAATACCTGTTCCTTTGAGGGATATTAACAATACTCCAGAAAGTCCTATCAAAACACCAACGATTTTCTTGATTGTAAAGTGGTCATCTTTAAAAAAGAACGGTGTGAGAATTACTGTAAAGAAACCTGAAAGGGAAGTGAAGATGTTACCATCTGCACTTTTAGTATTTAAAAGTCCTGCGTACATAAAACCATATTGTAAGATTGTTCCAAGTAGCATTATGAAAAATACATTTAATCTATTTTCTTTCTTAATTGTTGGTATCTTCTTCTCTTTGATAAGGGAGTATGCAAAGAGCATTACACCTGATAGAAAAAACCTTAAGCCTGCGAAGAAGAATTGATTTTCAATTCCACTTGAGAGTTCTAACGCTTTAGTTCCAATCTTGATGAAAGGAATAGCGGTTCCCCATAAAACATTGCAAAGAATTGCAAGTAAAATACCACTAATAGCCATAACTGCCTCCACTTATGACTATAGGTAATATATAAAATAAATGGAAGCATGTTTCATTTATTTTAGTATGGAAAATATTAATAATACTTTTGTTAATGTTTTTTACTATATTGTTCATTTCCATTTCATCAGTTTGTGTTATTATTTAAAGTATGAACAAAGAACAACTTAAAGCAGAAATTGCTTTCACAATGAAAAGACTCTATGACAGGAAATTGACTACAGCAACCGGTGGAAACACATCCGCTCGTTTTGGTAATATTATGCTTATTACCCCCTCCGGTCTTGATAAGGCTTCTCTGACTTCTGATCAGATCGCTGAAGTTGATTTAGCAACTGGTGAAAACTTAACACCACAATTTAAACTTTCGATCGAAAGCTCAATGCATAGACAAATCTATTTAGTAAATAGTGAAGTTAATGCTGTCTGTCACTCACATCCAACTACAGCTAGTTTATTCTCAGCGTTGGACGATGAGATTAGAACAGATTTAATTGCTGAGAGCTGGTATTTGCTTGGTACAGTTACCAAAGTCCCTTATGCTCTTATGGGTACTAAAGGCCTTGCAGATAATGTTGGTCAGTATGCGGCTACTACTTCAGTTATGCTCTTAGAAAACCATGGTGCACTTGCAACTGGTAAATCTTTATTAAATGCTTTTGATAAACTTGAATGTTTAGAACAAGCGGCTCAAATGACTCTTATGATAAAATCTAAAGTAACACCATCTCCTTTAAATGATGAGAGAATGGCTGAAATTGATAAAGTTTATAAAAGCTGATTAGAAGCATCCTTTTTAACCCGCGCAAAAGAGATTCTTAATTGGGTCTCTTTTTTATTGGTAAAAATATTCAAACTTTCAACACTCTAAGCTTTAAATAACAATATTGATTATTATTAACTTTAGAAATTACTTGTTAATACTTGAAAAGTTATTAAACTTAAATTAGGAGTGTACAATATGACTCGAATATATCTCGTAACAGGCGCTGGTGGTAATTTGGGTTCTGCACTTGTTAAAGAATTACTTTCTGGTGGTAATAAAGTAAGGACTCTATTACAAGAGGGACAAGATACAATAAAAGGTGCTGAAAACTTTTATGGTGATGTCCAAGTCCTCGATAGTCTAAGACCTTTCTTTGCTCACAAAGCAGAAGAGAAAATTATAGTAATTCATGCAGCAGGAATCATCAGTATAGAAGAGAAGGTGAGTCCTTTAGTTCAAAGTGTTAATGTTGGTGGTGTTAAGAACATAATTGCACTTTGTAAAGAATATAAGGCTGAGCGATTAATCTATGTCTCTTCTGTACATGCTATCTATTCAAAAGAGAAGGTAATTACAGAAGTTGAAGTCTTTGATCCAAACCTTGTAGATGGTTCTTATGCAAAAAGCAAGGCGGAAGCTACTAAGTTAGTACTAGAATCAGGGCTTGATGTAGTTGTGCTCCATCCCTCAGGTATCCTGGTTCCAGGAATTGGTAAGAATAATAATCTTAATCAATTGATTCATGATTTTATCAATCATCAACTTTTTGCAATTTGCCCAGGTGGCTACGATATTGTAGACCAACGAGATGTGGTTAATGGAATTATTAAAGCGGTTGATAAAGGACGAAAGGGGAATTGTTACATCCTCTCAGGCAAATATCTTACGATTAAGCAATTGCTCGATAAGGTTGCAGAGCTGAGTGGGCAAAAGAAGATTACTAAGATTCTTTCAACAAAGTTCTTATTATCAGTTAGTGCTTTTTGTGAATTTTATTATAAACTTAAGAAGAAAAAGCCGTTGTTTACGAAATACAGTATAAAGACAGTTAGTGTATATCAAGAGTTTTCAAGTCAGAAAGCGTTTAAGGAATTAGGCTATAAAGCACGTCCAATTACACAAACGCTTAAACGAATTGTTAACGCTTATAAAGATCATAATACTAAATATCTTAAGAAGAAGTCTCAAAAGCTTAGCAAGAAGGGTGCTTTAGTTAGAGTTTAAACACCACTTCAAATTCTTCACATACTACAGAGTAATCTTTTGAAAAGGTGGTGTTGTATTCTGTAGCCTCTAAAGTAAAGACTTCTTCGTGGACTTTGCGCCAATAGCTAAGGGACTTATCACCTTCACCTTCTTTTCTAGCGTGCTCTGCGCTAACTTCTAAAAAGGGAACAATTTGGATTTTTGTTGTTTTGATGATGCAAACAGCTTCTTCTTTTGAGTTGAGGATAACAGAATAATCTCCAACTTTTGGTAGTGGTTCATTATCAATTTTGTAAAATTCATAGCAGGAAGCAGTTGCGCTCTTTTCACCCTTTAGAACAAGAGTGGCAAGGTTATCGGGTTCTGAGCCAAACGCCCAAGCTGAATAGTCTTCGTTTGTTTTGTTAGAATAAAGATTCCACATTTCTTTTGCATCCATTTTATATAGCTCCTAGCTTTTATATGATACAATACTTTATATAAGGAAACAAAAAAATGTTAAAAGAAAATTCAATGGCTCCAGATTTTGAGCTTCCAAATGAGAATGGTGAGCTTGTTAAGCTTTCCTCTTTTAGAGGTCAAAAGGTAGTTGTTTACTTTTACCCTAAAGATGATACTCCCGGTTGTACTAAAGAAGCGTGTTCCTTTAGAGATGCAAAACCTATCTTTGATGATCTAAATGCTGTTGTTATAGGGATCAGTCGTGATGGTGGGACATCTCATCAAGGCTTTATTGCAAAGCATGGCCTAAACTTTACCTTGCTTTCAGATGAGGACCATAAGGTAATGGAAGAGTATGGTGCTTGGGGTGAAAAGATGCTTTATGGAAAAGTAAGTATAGGAGTTATTCGTTCTACTTTCATTATTGATGAAGAGGGAAAGATCTTAAAAACTTACTATAAAGTTAATACTGCCATTCACGGACAAGCAGTTAGCAATTACTTAAGAGGTCTAAAAGCTTAATTCAACTTGCTCTTATTGCCTTTTGAACCTATTCTTATAAAAAGGAGATTGGTGTGAGTAAAATAGTTAATGAACCGAGGATTAAAAATCCTTTGATAAAGGCAATTAGAGAGCAGTTAGAGCATAGAGCGCTTTGGATGTATTTGTTGTGTGATGAGGCTAACAAGAAAGGACTTGAGTCTACTTCTTATGCACCGGAGGCAATTAAGCGTTGTGGACTTTATCAAGGTGGTTTACTTAGAGAGAAGGCTGGTGGTAGCTCTTCTTTAAAAGGGCTTAAGAAGACTTTATTCTCAGTCTTTGCGAGATGGGTCTTTGAGATGGATATTAAACAATGTAATGATGACCATCTAGATATCGATTTCCATTATTGTCCACTTGTAAAGGCTTGGCAGAAACAAGGATGTACAGATGAAGAGATTCAAGTACTTTGTGATCAGGCAATGTGTGGGGACCGTGGTATTGCTGAAAGTTTTGGTTGTAAGTTAGAGCTTCCTCAAACAATTGCAAAAGGTGATAAGTGCTGCCAGATTAGATTTGTTAGAAAATGACTTTCTTAAAAACCCTAAATAGTTTAAGTTTAGGTTGCCTATGAAATATTTAATAATTAATCCTGGTTCAACTTCGACCAAAATAAGTGTTTTTGAAAATAATGTAGATTTATTTACAGAAAGTGTCTTTCATGATGCACCAAAGCTTTTGAGCTTTAAAACAACTAATGAGCAACTACCTTTTAGAAAGAAGGTAGTTTTAGATTTGCTTGAAAAATATCACATAGATATTAACGATATAGATGTTTTTGTTGGAAGAGGTGGATGTGCTTATTCACAAGAGGAAGGAGTGATGGAAATAGATGAAAATCTTTTTCGTGATACTGCTTCTGATGTTGGTGGTAGTGACCATCCTGCAAAACTTGGAACAATGATGGCTTATGAATTTGGAAAAGAGTTCAATAAACCTATGTATACGGTAAACCCTACCAACGTTGACGAGCTTATTGATGTTGCACGTCTTACTGGAATAAAAGGAGTATATAGAAGAGCTCAATCTCATGTGTTAAACCAAAAAGGAATAGCAAGACTTCACTGTAAAAAAGTGGGTGCTAAATATGAAGAGAGCTCATTTATCGTCTGCCATATTGATGGAGGTATTACAATAAGCGCTCATTTAAATGGTCGTATGATTGATGGTACTGAAGGTGCTGGCGGAGACGGACCTTTTACTCCAACCCGCCTTGGCAGCATTCCAGTTATGGAAGTTGCTAAGTATCTTGAATCTCATTCTTGCCTTGATGTGGAGGCTATGTGTTCTCGCTCCGGTGGGTTTGTAAGCCATTTTGGAACTTCAGATGCTAATAAGATTCATGATTTAGTACTCTCAGGGGATGAACATGCCACTTTGGTTTGGCAAACTATGATTTATCAACTGTGTAAGTCTATCGGGGCTATGGCTGTAGTCTTAAAAGGAAATGTTGATGCTATTTTATTAACTGGCGGTTTAGTTCGCTTTAGCGATGTGGTTGCTGGGGTAAAAGAGCGTTGTGGTTGGCTCTCTCCTATTTTCACCTATAGTGGTGAAGTAGAACAAGAGGCCATGTATGAAGAAGCGCTTGAAGTAGTCGAAGGACGAAAGAGAGCAAATAGCTATAGTGGAAGTCCTATCTTTAACGGCTTTGCTTGGGATAAAAACTAAAAACGTATAAAAAGGTGGTAAATTTTACCATCTTTTTGCTTTTTATGGTGGAAAACTTGCCTTGGCATGGTAAATGCATACTCTCAGTATGACTAAAGTAGAGAGTAAAAAAATATTAATATTATCGTTTTTTTTAGGAGGGTCTTTAGGCGGACTCTGGGAAACTGTTTGGACTTTTGCAACAAGAGGCCTATTACATTGGAAATCGGGCGTGATGTTTTTTCCCCTTTGTAATCCGATATACGCGTTGGGAGCAATGTTAATTACCTATTATGCGTTGAAGGGAAAAAGCAGTTTAAAGCTTTATATCTTTTCTGTTTTGATAACAACTTGTGTGGAATTTATCTTTTCCTGTTGTGAAGAATTAGTCTTTAAAACGGTCAGTTGGGATTATTCCGCCTACTTTTTAAATGTGGGTGGTAGAATTAATTTGCTCTATTCACTCTTTTGGGGCCTACTTGCGCTTTGTTGGGCAAAGTTCTGCTTACCAAGTGTTATAAAATATAGTGAAAGGGTAAGCTTTAAGACTTTGAATATATTGTGCCTTACTTTTGTTTGTTTGCTCTCTTTGAGTATGGTTGCTCGAGGAATATCAAATTTAGATTTCTCTCCGCTTTGGTTAAAGCAATTAGTCGCTTTCTTCTATCCTGTTCAGTTACAGTTGTAAACATCTTAAAGGATTTAAAGTGTTATAATATATATAATAGAATAGATGTATTAAACAAAATTATTTTATCTATCCAAGTGAAAAAATCAATAATATACTTCAAGCATAAATTAAGTGGTGTTTAAGGTTTTAAAGTTATTGGTAGTCTGGTTTTTAGCAATTCTTATTAAACGTAGTAGCTGTACAGTTGCTCAAATATAAAAATTACCAAAAGGGACTTAAGCATGAAAAAATTAAATTTTCTAACACTTGTTTTTGTAATTCTATTATTAGTATTAACCTCGTGCAACGATTCTGTTGATCCGCCTAAGACTAATCTCTTAGATAAATCCTCAATCAAGTATTTTGGAACTTCGCATTCTGCTCAGAGCTTGAAATTCTATGCAAATACTAATGCTTTAGGTCCTAATACCTCAACTCTTGTAGAGCTTGATTTAGAGCATAACAAAATTTATAAATACGATGTAATAGATGCTACCTATGCTTACTCCATTTTATGTGATATTAAAGTTGATAGTAACAATGTTATGAGTTTGCCAATTGGTGATGGGAATTATTTGATTGTATATGATGCAACAGGAGCCGAGATAACACAATTAGAAAAGTTAAAAACGGCTGATAATCTTTATTTTAATATTTATGATGTGGATGGTGATGAGA
>CAYYEN010000031.1:0-13533 GCA_964470795.1 uncultured Spirochaetaceae bacterium
GGAGTCATTTGAGTGGCTAAGGTACGTTGATATATTAAGGTATAAAGCGCTAATTCACGACCGGTTAAGCCGGTTGCATCAGGTCGTCTAATTACATCTCCTGAAGGGCGAATTGCTTCGTGCGCTTCTTGAGCATTCTTACTCTTAGTGCTAAACACTCTAACAGTAGGATTTAAAAACTCATCACCGTAGTTTTTCAAAATTGCTTCTCTGCTCGCGTCGATACATTCTGCAGATAAGTGAGTGCTATCGGTTCTCATGTAAGTGATAAAACCATGTTCAAAAAGACTTTGAGCAATTCTCATAGTCTCTTTTGCAGACATATGAAGTCTTGCATTTCCTGCTTGTTGAAGCGTGGAAGTGGTAAAAGGAGGATATGGATGTGCACTAGTAGGTCGTTGCATTACAGACTCTACTATAAAAGGTAGCGTATTAGCTTCCTTTATTAACTCTTGAGTCTTTATTTCATCTAAAAGTACTGCTTTGTTATTAAACGCACCAGTTTCTGCATTAAAGTCTTTACCGTTGGCAATACGTTTGCCGTCTACACTTTCAAGTTTAGCAACTAACTTTTCACGCTTTTCAGTTGAAAGAGTGGCTTCTATATCGTAGTAAGTAGAAGATTTATAGTTCATACGAACCATTTCTTTTTCAACTACCAGTCGTAGTCCAACAGATTGCACACGACCTGCAGAAAGCTTTTTATTAGAAAGTCTTTTCCAAAGCACAGGACTAACTTCATAACCATAAAGTCTATCAATAAGTCTTCTATCTTCTTGCGCATCGACAAGCTTTGTATCTAGGTCTCGCCCTTGGCTAAGAGAGGCATTGATTGCTTTTTTGGTAATCTCATGAAAGACCATTCTTTTATAAGGAACAGTTGGTTTTAACACTTGAACCAAGTGCCAAGAAATAGATTCTCCTTCACGGTCCTCATCAGTTGCCAATAATAACTGCTCTGAGGTGGAAAGCTTTTTCTTTAAATCAGTAATTAGCGGACCTTTTTTATCTACTATTACATATTCCGGGGTAAAATTCTTCTCACAGTCGATACCCATACGATCAGAAGGTAAATCCCTCACATGGCCTTTTGAGGCAACAACTGTAAAGTTTTTTGGCAAATACTGCCTAATTGTAGTCGCTTTTGTAGGAGACTCAACTATAACTAATGTTTTTTTACTTAAATCTAAATCCATAATTACCCCGCTAATTCGTTAACATAACCACCCGAGCGGGCTTTTGTCAACCTCAAATTATTCAGCTACTAGGATAAAAAGACCCTTTTCAGGACCTATAGGATTGTGAAACATAGCCATTTCAGCTACTCCAGTTCCAATATTTCTAAACTCAATTATCTTTTTACCCTCATCATTAATTTTAAAAGTATAGGTTGAAGAAGTTTGAATTTCAAAACCGAAAGCTTTGGTAGTAACATCAACACCACAATAATCGTTTAAAAGATAGATTTTATCAATTTTCCATTTAGAAGGAGTGAAAGAAGAAATATTAAACTTACTACAATTAAGACGATAAGTAGTTTCCATATCACTATCTCCAGAGAACTTTAACCAACCATAATTTCCAGTTAGTTCTCCAAAAGGAAAGATTTTTCTCCATTGCTCTTCTGCATAGGTCCAAATTTCATTATGAACACCATATTTGGCATCCTTAGTAAGCGTAACCTTTAATAAGAATTCTTTCATCATCCCATTGTTATCGTTATCAGTAGTATTAACCCAGCGATAAACACCTTTCCAGGAATCTGTGGTAAAGTTTGCTTGCTCCGAATCTAAAGTTTCATTATTAGCAGTTCTTGCCCCGAGGATTACTTCATATTCAGTTTCTTGAATCAAATTTGATAAGGTATAGCTTGTAGCATCGTTGTTTAGGCGTACGACAAACTCACGATTTACGTAAATATCATAAAAAATAGCCTCAGGTACTAAAGACCAGGTAAGGTTGCCACCTGTTGGTAAGGCTTTAACTTCCATTTTTAGATTTGTTGCATACAATGCTGCTGCGCCTAAAAGAATCAGAATCAGGCTTAATTTAAAACTTCGCAATAAACTCATAATATTCTCTTGTCTTTTAGTATCATAATTAGTTATCCTTTGTCTATGAGAAGAGCCAATTTATTTGCAATTTTATTAATCATTTTACTGTCAAGTTGTACAGTAACTGAAGAAATTACCTTAGATAACAGTACAGTTGGTAAAATTAAGTCAGATATCAAGGTCGAGGACTTTTTTGTAACAGTACTGGAAGATTTCTCAGAATTCTTACCTCCTAGTAACGAAACTATCCTTGATGGTGGAATAAAAGATTTCACTTCCCAGCTAGGTAGCAGTAAATACACTACTTTTGCTAATTCGGTAGAGACTGAAGAGAACCATTATTTAATCGATATCAGCTTCTCCGATTTAACAGCTTTAGTAACTGAATTATCTGGTGGTCAAAAACAAAGTATTTTAACTATCAAAGATAAAAGCTTAAATTTCTTTGTCGATATCAACAACTATGTAGAACTCAAAACAATTGTTCCGTTCTTAGCTGACCCAAATTTTGAAGTTTTCCTACCAGAGTACAACATTGGTTATACTGAAGAGGAATATTTAGAGATGATAGTTTTCCTTTTAGGTGAAGAAGCGCCTGAGAAGATTCTATCTAGTAATATCAAGGTAAGAGTTCAACTACCTGCAGAAGTTACCACCTTAAAGAACTGTAAAAAGGTGAATACAAACACAATTGAGTATGAATTTAGGCTAATCGACTTCTTATTGCTTTCGAAACCGTTATCATTCTCAGTTTCGTTCAAATAATAAATTGACAGTCCTAATTTATTAATGCTATTGTTTAAAAGCTGTAATTTTTTAAGCAAAATTAATTATTCGAGGTTATTTCATGCCTTCTAACGAAGATAACAAGCAAACCGAGTTCCCGGTCAAAGAGAACACTAAAAAAACTGTATCTAACAAAAAGGAAGCAGTTGTCGCAAAAAAGAAAAGTCATTCTTTAGGATGGTTCATTGGTGTTATTATTTTAATTTTAATTTCTATCACCTTTGTTCTCCCTACCGCACTCTTTAGTAATGTGGGAGGCAATTCAATTAATTTTGGTACCTACAATGGTAAGAAAATTTCTTTTACTGCTGATCCTAATAACTATTTCTACAATCAATATCAGTCCTTGATTCAAAATTATTCTGGCGATATGAATTCCGTTCAAGGTATTTACCAAGTTTGGAACCAAGCTTTCAATAATACTGTATTCTTTACTGCTGTTAATGAAATGGCACAAAAAGCAAAGATAATTGCTTCTCCTAAAGTTGTAGATAAAACTATTCGTGAAAGCTACACCGATGAAGAAGGTGTTTTCAATGCTGAAGCTTATTCAGCTCTTTCTACCTCTAGCAAAGCAAGTATTAAAAGTAGTGTAGAAACTACCCTTCCAGCTCAAATGGTTTTAACCGATATGTCTACAGTCCTTTCTAGCAATGGCGAGGCTGAGTTTGTAGCAAACATGGGCGCAACTGGTAGAAGTTTCGAATATGTAGCTGTAAATGCTACTTCCTATCCTGAAGATAAAACTAAAGAATATGGTCTTAGCAATCCTGAACCGTTCACTTCTATCGAAGTTTCTATGATTACTCTCGATACCGAAGAAAATGCAAACGCTCAGTTAGCTAACCTTACAAGCAACAGCAAAAGCTTTGCTGAGGCTGCAAAAGAAGTATCGCTTGATGCCTATAAAGAAAACGGTGGCTTAATTGGTAGAGTTTACAATTTCCAATTTGCTAACTTATTCACAGAGGAAGCTGACCTTGCGAAACTCTTTTCTGCAAAAGAAGGCGATATCGTAGGACCTCTTGCAACCGCTTCTGGTTATACCTTATTCCAAATTGAAAAGGGCGCAACTCTTCCAACCTTCGAAGAGGATGCAGATCTCTTAGCAGTTCAATCTTACTTAAGTACTAACAATCCTGAATTAATCGATTCCTATCTTTCAACTACGGCTAATGAGTTTGCATCTTTAGCACAAGAAAAAGGATTTGATGAAGCTGCTGAAGAATTAGGTTTTGAACCTTTAACTGTTGCTGCAACCTCACAAAATATTGGTGGTAGTACCCTACTTCCAACCTTACAATACACCGATACTAACGGTTTATTGTACAGTGCAGGTTTAAACGAAGACTATTATAAGAGTTTATATACTTCTAGCGCCAACACTGTACTTGCTCCTCAAAAAGTAAATTCAGCATATATTATCACCAAAGTTGGCGAGGATAGCGATACTAGCTCTGGTACTTCTTTTATCAAATCTTACTACCCGTATATTGCGTCTAACCAAACTTCTTCAGATTTACAAAACATGATTTTTGCATCTGATAAATTTGATAACCAATTTATTACCGTATTCTTTGATAAAGTTTATAACTTATCAGATAACCAATAAACGAGTTATTTTAGCAAGTAAAAGCCTAAGCAAATCGCTTAGGTTTTTTTATTGCTATTTATTCTTAATAGTTTAAACTATGAATATGGATCATCAAGTACTACAAGAAACCCCTCTTCTTACAAAAAAAGGGACCTTAACAGAAATTGGTTGGGCTAAAGAGCCTTTATTTCTATATGATAGAACAGCTGTAAAAGCACCTTTTTATCGAATTAAGGAATGGGATTACTATGCAATTATTAATCCTAAACTTCACTATGCAATAGCAGTAACTGTCTCCGATTTAGGCTATGCTTCGCTCTTTTGTGTCACCTTCGTCGATTACAACTTAAAAAAGAGTGTGCAATGTGACAGTATAAAACTGCTCTCACGACACAAAACAGGCTTAGCCCCTTCAAGTGAGGCAGATAACGAAGTTTCTTTTATGAATGAAACGATGACTATCGCTTTTGTAAAGAAAGCAAATAAACGCCATCTACTCTTCACAGCTCCAACTCTTGTTCTCCCTTCCGGTAAGGTAGGCTTAAAGTGCGAACTAACGCTTTTACAAGCTCAAAAACATGAAAGCATCAACATTGCAACTAGCTGGGCAGAAAAGCCTACCGCCTTCTATCTTAATCAAAAGGTAGTGGGTATGCCGGTTAGTGGTACTGTAAGACTAGGAGAAGATAAACATGAACTAGATAAAGGAGAAGCCTTTGGAATTCTCGATTGGGGACGTGGACGCTGGACCTACAAGAATCGCTGGTACTGGGCAAGTGCGGCAGGAATGGCAAACGGTATACCTTTAGGCTTTAACTTAGGCTACGGCTTCACAGACCGCTCTCAAGCAACAGAAAATGCTATCTTTGTTAACTATAAACTTTATAAGATTCATGATATCACTTTCGATATTCCTAAAAACTATTTAAAGCCTTGGCATATGAAGGATGATGAAGGAAAAGTTGATCTAAACTTTCTCCCGGTTGCTCCAAGAACCAGCTTAATGAAGATGGGACCAATATGCTCAGACCAAAAGCAATATTTTGGCCTTTATAACGGAGTACTTCACTTAGAAGAAAATTTAGAGATAAAGGTCAAAAACCTCTTTGGTTTTGCTGAAGATGTTTACAACAAGTATTAAGCTTGGGTGTTGTAGAGTTTAGCATAAACCCCCTTAGCTTGTAACAAAGCAAGGGGAGTTCCTTGTTCAACTACTTTACCTTTATCTATTACAAAGATTTTATCAGCACTCTTAATAGTGCTCAAACGGTGAGCTATTACAATTGAAGTTCTACCCTTTGAAAGACGATTAAACGCCTCTACAATAAGCGCTTCACTCTCGTTGTCTAAACTACTAGTCGCTTCATCAAAGATTAAGATTTTAGGATTCTTTAAAAAGACTCTTGCAATTGAAAGTCTTTGTTTTTGACCACCAGATAATCGCGTTCCTCGCTCCCCTACTTGGGTATCGAGACCTAGTGGTAGGGATGAGACAAACTCATATAGGTTTGCCGCTTTTAGTGCTGCTAACATTTCTTCATCGGTTGCATCAATTCTACCATATTTTAAGTTTTCACGAATGGAGGCATCAAATAAAAAGACATTTTGTTGCACAAAACCAATCTGTTCATGAAGGCTTTTTTGAGTAACAGAGGAAACCTCTTGACCATCTATTAAGATAGCACCTGCTTGTGGAACATAAAACCGTGGTAAAAGAGTTGCAATTGTAGTCTTTCCCGCTCCCGATTCTCCCACAAGAGCGACTTTCGCACCACCCTCTATTGTAAGATTTAGATCCCCTATAACTTCAGTTCCATTTTCATCATAACTAAAATGCACTGCCTTATACTCAACCTTTCCCTCTTTTATTTGTAAAGGCTTAGCATTAGGTGAATCTACAATTTCTGGCTCTATTTCCATGATTTCACAAAAGCGTTCAAAGGAGGCCATGCCTTCTTGCAACTGTTCTGTAAAATTAATTAAGCGGTCGATAGGAGGTAGAATAATACTAACAAACAGCAAGAAGGTTATTAAATCATAGGTCGGAACAAGATTAAGGGAAATTAAGATAACCCCACCAGTAACGGTGGAAAAATAACACAAGTTTCTTAAAAAGGTCATTGTGGAATGAGATTTCGCCATGTAGGAGTATTGCGCTTTCTTAGTATTTAATACTTTTTCATTAACACTATTAAACTGTCCTTGCTGATAATTCTCTTTTGCAAACGCTTTAATTTCCTTTATCCCTTGTAAAGAGTTTTCAACATTGCTATTTAAATCTGCAATCTTAACTTTTACCGCTTTATATTTTTGTTTAAGGCGTCTGGCAAACACTACCCCATAAAGAACTAGAAAAGGAATTGGAAGGATCGTTGCAAGAGTTAGCCAAGGGCTGTAACTTAGCATCACAATTAAGGAAAGAACGATAGTTGTAACAGAAATGATTAAATCTTCAGGACAATGATGAGCCATTTCAGTAATTTGAAACAAGTCATTAGTCATACGGCTCATCATATGCCCGGTTTTAGTATGGTCAAAATAATGAAAAGATAGCTTTTGAATATGGTTAAATAGGTCTTTTCTAATATCTGCTTCCATCATTGCCCCTAAGAAATGACCCCATTTTAGACGGATGAAATCACACAGGTAATTAGTACAGTAAATGGCAAAGATGATAATAAAACACCAAATAATCTGTCTCCACATCAAAGAGGGGATAAACTCACCTAAGAGCTGTCGAGTTATCATAGGTAAAAGGATTGATAACGAGGAAGAAAACATCGCAACAAAGATATCTAAAAAGAAAAGTCCTTTATATGGTTTGTAATAAGATATGAATTTTTTAAACATAACACCCCCTTTATAAACTAAAGCATTATAAGAATTATAATCGTAATTGTAAACTATTATCAGACAACTACATAGAACAACAAATATTGGCTAAAAATAGCAATATTATCTTTTTATAACTACTTGTAAATTAAATTACAATTCAATAAACTTGAAAATGCGCTAATTTTTTAAAGCTAAATAATTTATTATATAGGAGCATTATGCCAAATTTACCCCACTTTGCGGAACTAGGATTATCACCGATAACTCTCGCCGCACTTGAACAAAAGGGATTCGAAGAACCAACAGAAATTCAAAAAGCTGCAATCCCACTACTATTACAGGAAAAAAAAGATGTAATAGGACAAGCACAAACAGGCACCGGCAAGACCGCCGCTTTTGCCTTACCAATCTTAGAAGAAATTGATCCGAATCTTTACAAGCCACAAGCTTTGATTTTAACTCCAACCAGAGAGTTAGCTATCCAAGTAGCAGAAGAAACTGCCTCCCTTAAGGGACCAAGAAAACTTGAAATCGCACCAATTTACGGTGGCGCTAGTATTGACCAACAACTTAGAAGACTCAAAAGAGGAGTTCAAATTGTCGTAGGAACGCCTGGAAGAATCATGGATCACCTCGAAAGAAAAACCCTCGATTTATCTAACTTACAGTTTGTTGTATTAGATGAAGCTGACGAAATGTTAGATATGGGTTTTATCGAAGACATTGAAACTATTTTAAGTCAAACACCATCCGATAAGCGTATGTTATTATTTTCTGCAACTATGCCAAAACAAATTCAATCTCTTGCTGAAAGATTTATGCATAAAGATTATGAAGTTATCCGCATTGCACAAAAGCAGGAAGATATTCCACTCACAGATCAAATCTACTTTGAAGTTAGAGAAGGCGATAAGCTTGAAGCCCTCTCTCGCATCATTGATATGGAACCTGAGTTCTATGGCGTAGTATTCTGCAGAACTAAGATTCAATGTGATGAAATTGGAAAGAAACTTTGTGATAGAGGCTATGATGCGGAAGCACTTCATGGTGATTTATCTCAAAAACAAAGAGAACTCATTTTAAACAAGATGAGAAATCATCAAACTTCAATTCTCGTTGCAACTGACGTTGCTGCTCGTGGTATTGATATTCAAGATTTAACTCACGTTATCAACTACTCAATTCCACAAGATCCAGAAGTCTATATCCATAGAATTGGAAGAACCGGAAGAGCCGGTAAAGAAGGAACAGCAATTACCTTCATTACTCCATCAGAAGCAAGAAAATTCTCTTTTATTAAACGCGCAAGTAAGAGTGAAATTAGAAAAGAGAGTGTTCCAAATCCTGAACAAGTTGTAGAAGCTAAGAGAGAAAACCTCTTAAAAGAGATTGAAGAAAGCTTAGCTGAAACTAACGATACAGAATATGTTGCTATTGCAGAATCTTTGTTAGAGAAAACTGAAGCAAAAGAAATTATTGCTAGCCTTCTTTCGCACTTCTACAAAGGCAAACTTGATGTTTCTAAATACCGCGATATCAACCAAAGAGATAACAGATATGATCGCGACTCTCGCTCTGATAGATTCGACAGAAACGACCGCAGAGATGATAGATTTAGAGACCGTGGTAGAGAGCGTTACGACAAAGTTAAATCCATCAACATTGATGACTCCGGTTTCACTAGACTCTTCATTGCTAGAGGCCGTAATGATGGTCTAACCAAGCGTACTCTTGCTAATATTATTATCGAAAGAGCTAATGTAAGAGATGAAGACCTTCAAAACATCACTGTTATGGAAGAATTCTCCTTTGTTAATGCACCGTTCCAAATTGCTGAATATATTCTCAAGACTTTCTCAGAAAGAAGTGAAGATGGTAAACCTTTGATTACCAGAGCACGTCCTTTAGGTGAAGGTGGTGGTGGCGGTAAGAAAGAATTTAGTTCTTCTAGCCCTTCCACTCGTAAGCGTGAAGGTAATACTGCAACTAAACGCCGCCGTGATTGGGAAGATGATTCCCAACCTTATGGCAGAGATACTCATGGAGATGAGGATACTTTTAGTTCCCCAGAACCAAGAGGCAGAGGAAGAAGAAGTTCTAGTGCAAAACCTAGAAAAACTGAAAAACCAAGGTCTCGTTCACGTCATCGATGAAGATGATCGTCGTATCGCCTCGATAGTTCCTTTTTGATAGGGCTATCGGGGTTTTTTAATATACGGCTCCCTCTTGTAATCTTACAAAGGGAAATCTTTAACTCCTTTGCGATTATTCGCTGAGGCGTATGTTTATATAAATCATTTAACAAGTGCCATCTGAGCGTAAAATCTTTAAGCTCCGCAGGAGTGAATAGATCTTGAAATAACGCAGTCATTTCCTCTTCGTTCTTTATTGATGTGAACATATGAATTAAATCTTCAAATGTAGATTGATATTCCATTATAAACTCCTCTTATTATTCATTCTTTTTACAGTGCTGGTGAGAACAATTGTAAAAACTTACGCTTAAGTTTTCTATATAGTGAGATATTCCTTAGCGCATCTAATTCTTGTAATTTAGACAGCGACATCGCTGTAATAAAATCATCTTTTATATCCGCTATAATAGTTGAATTATAAAAGGCTACAGATAATTCAAAGTGCAAGTATAGCGAACGGTAATCGAGGTTAGCTGTTCCTACAAACGCAACTTCATCATCTGCTACAAAGGTCTTTGAATGGATAAAGCCTGGTGTGAATTCATAGATTTTAGCACCCGCTGCAACAAGCTTCTCATAAGAGGAACGGGTCACTTCATGAACCAACTTCTTATCGGGATAATGAGGTGTGATAATTCTAACATCTACTCCACATAGCGCTACCCTAATTAAAGTTTGCATCATTTCATCATCCAATATCAGATAAGGGGTAGTAATCCAAACATATTTTTTAGCATGGTTAAGAATCTCTAAATACCCAGACTCTGCAACATTATTATAGTCTAGTGGAGAATCTGCAAAAGGTTGCACAAACCCATTGGAAGGTAAATTAAGAGTTGGGCGATAAGTACTAAAGTCTTTAGGAAACTCAGTAGTCATAAACGCCCAGTTTTCCAAAAACATAACCGTAAAGTTCCAAACTGCATCCCCTTCTAGCTTTATAGCATTGTCCTTCCAGTAGCCATGTGTGATAATACGATTCATGTACTCATCTGCTAAGTTTAACCCACCAGTATAGCAAATATTGCCATCGATATTCATAATCTTTCTGTGGTCACGATAGTTTAATCGAGGATTGACATGTAGCATTATAGGGTTAAAAGCGACAGCTTTTATTCCAAAAGTTCGTAACTTCTTATCATAATTCATCGGAAGCGTAGTTGCAGAGCCTACATCATCATAAATCACTCTAACATCCAAACCTTCCTCAACTTTTACTTTCAAAACTTCTAGAATGCTATCCCAGCTAGAGCCGAGTCCTATTATAAAATATTCAATAAAAATAAACTTTTTAGCTTTTTTAAGCTCTAAAAGTGCATCAGATAAGAAATCTTCACCATTACTATAGTAAGAGGACCTTGTATGTGCCCACACCCCGTAACCGGAAAGATTACGAATAATATTGCTTTGTCGAGCTAATAAAAGACTCGTACAAGTTAAACTCTTTTTCGATTCCTCACTCTCTAAAACCTCACCGACAGCAGTTACCATACGTTCTGCTAATAGCTTTCTACGGTGTTTTGAAAACTTTTTATCTCCTAAGAAGAGATAGAGAATACCACCACCAAGAGGAAATATTGCAATTAGAAAAACCCATACCATTTTATATGAAGGTTTTTGTTCATCAGATAACATAACAATTAAAATCATGATTAGGGATAATAAAGAAAAAATATTATTCCAAATATGAATACTTGAAGCCCATCCTATTAAATAAAAGAAGAAGCCAAATTGAATCAGCAACGCTAGTCCAACCCAGACTACTCTATTTAATAACAGTTTTAATATTTTCTTCATGATGTTTCTCTCTTAAGTATTCTAAAGTAAAAAGTTGAAAAGGTACACCATTAATTTTTCCTTGAAAACTCACATCCACAATATTGCTGTCTATACAAGCCTAATTCTTTAGCCAGTTCAATTGAGCGTTGAAAACCGTTCTGCTTTTTAAAATCTAATTTAACAAAAGAATCATATTGTTGCCCCACTTCAAAGATAGTTTGACTGTTTTTAAATCTAGAAACAGTTAGAGTAGTACAAAAATAGGGAATATTATGACTTGTTGCATACTCATAAGCGCGACTCATACTAAAGCCAAAACACAAAGTACATCGCTTACCATGCTCCTTTTCATTTTCAAATCCCTTTATATGAGCAAGCCATTGCTCATGTTGATAAACATCGCAAATAAAGGGAAGCTTATAATGGTTTGCTACGATTAATAAGGCTTCGTACCGCTTATCAAATTCAAGCTTTGGAAAAATATTACTGTTAGAATAATACAAGATTGGCTCATAGCCTTCCTTTAAAAGACGCTCAATACTGCTAGTAGAACAGGGGCCACAACAACAATGTACTAAAATTTGCTTTTCATCCATCATAAAAACTGTTATACCATTTGTTAGGAATATAATCAAAAGGAGAATATCTTGAAAAAGAATAATATTATTATTTACATCCTCATGGCGGGACTATTTGCTGTCGCTTTTAGCCCAATACCACAAATTGCAAAGGTTATTGGTATGGCCGTAGTCTTAGTTTTAATTGTTTTCTTAAACAGAGGTTCGATTTATTATGCAAGAGCTAATTCATATTATCAAAAGAATGACTCAGAAAGTATAAAAAAAGCCTTTGGACTGTACCAGAAAGCTTTTAAGGCTGGAATTAGCAGTAAATTTGAAATAACTGTAGGATCAATTGCAATTCAAATTGGAGAACTAGATTACGCTAAAATGGTTTTAAACGATGCTATAGCTACAGCTCCCAAGAAAGAACAGAATAATAAAGCAGTTGCTAAAACAGCTCTTTCAATGGCTTACTGGATCGAAGGCAATCTTGATGAGGCTATTAGAATTTGTGAAGAAGTTTATAATGGTGGTTACAAGGATCGCAACATTTATATCAATCTTTTAACCTACTACCTTGAAAAAGAAGATTTAGATAACTTTAGAAAATTGATCAAAGAGTATAAGAGTAGTACTTTAAAATCTCCAGCCCTTACCGATTTAAACGCTGCTTATCATATTCTCAATGGCGAGTGGGATAAAGCTAATGCTATTTTGAGGCAGATGCTTGAAAGTAAGGATTATCCTTTTGCTGACCCTTATGTTCACATGGCTCAGATTAAGCTTCATTACGGCAAATATACTGAAGCGCGTGCCCTGATTCAAAAATCGCTTGAGAGTTGTACTTTCACCAAGACTGCAATTTTAACCCAAGAACTTCTCGTAAAGCTTGTCGATATACTTAGCGAACCAGAAAAGAATGCAGGCTATATTGTTGCGATTAACAAGAATCCCCTTGCTTTAATCAACGGTTTACTACCTCCTCCCATAAAAGATGCTGTATTAACTTTTGAAGTTGAACCAGATTTTGAAAAGCAAATTGAAGAAACTAAAACTGTAGAAGAAGGAGAACCTAACACAGAGCTAACCGCTGAGGATGAAGAATGGCTTCGCTCACATAGCAATTAATTGAAAAATGCAACCTATTTGGTTGCATTCTTCTTTTATAGGGCAAATCTAATTGAATATAACGGTTTTTTACTTAACGAGTCATAACCAATACGCACCGTAAAAGGTATACTTTGTAAGCCTATGATAGAAAGCTTAGCTTTAAGCTCTACACCAGTTGAAACTCTAGGAATGTAGCTATCATCAAAGAGAAGATCACAATAACCACCTAGTTCAAATGCTTGTAAAATTAAGACCTCTGCAAAGGTAGGTGTCTTTTGTAAAGAATAGCCTACAGATAAAGGCACTAAAAATAGATAGAACTCATCATTATTAAGAGTATCAATTTTATAATAATTTGCATCATTAGTTAAGAAACCATCTTTATAGAATAAAGGAACCCCTCTAGAACCATCCACTGCAAACCGAGATAAGAAGGCTAAATCAAAATAGGTACCACCAAGTGGTTCAAACTGTAAGCGCGTACTAAGTTTTAAATCGGCATAAGACTTATTAGTATTCGGAAAAATTGTACCCATATTGATATATGTAAGAGACAAATCTAACATTGATTCATATATTGGAATACGAGATAACCCTTTAGTTGCCAATAAATATTC
>CAYYEN010000032.1:0-13059 GCA_964470795.1 uncultured Spirochaetaceae bacterium
TTGAAGAGTGCATCATCTTTGAAGACAGTGTGGCGGGTTTAAAGGCTGCAAGAAGCTCTGGGTGTGCTAAAGTAATTGCGATTAACTCAACAGGCGCTGATGTAAAAAACACTAGCTTACTTGCTGATTTTTCAATTTCAGATTTCACCGATTCCAAACTAAAAGAATATTTTTTATGAGACGAAAAGACAGAGAAGTTAAGTCTCAAACTCAAATTGATGAAATAATTAAAGCTTGCTCTTGCCTACGCTTAGGCTTTAGCGATAAAGGATTCGTTTACATCGTTCCTCTAAACTTTGGCTATACGAACAAGGAAGGGAAAAGAACCTTTTATTTTCACTCAGCAAAAGAGGGACGTAAAGTTAACTTAATCAAGGATAATCTTGAAGTTGGGTTTGAAGGAGACTGCCAGGTTTCAATCAAGACTGCCGATAAGGCTTGTGGATATGCTTGCTACTATAAGAGTATTATGGGAAACGGTCGCCTAACAATCCTTGATTCTGTTGAAGACAAATGTTTTGCTATGAACCAAATCATGGCTCAAGTATGTAGTAAAGACAATTGGAAGATTGACCCTAAATTAATTGAAAATACTCTTCTATTTAAATTAGAAGTAGAATGTATTAGTGCTAAAGCACACTTAGAATGAAGAAAAGCCCTACCAGTTTTGATAGGGCTTTATATTTTTTAAGCAAATAAATCGTTTAAGGCTTCACTCATTGTTGGGTGATTATAAATCTGATCTCTCAAGACGGTGTACGGCAGTTTTGCATCAATTGCTAGTTTTACTATATTTATCATCTCTTGTGATTCCACACAAAACAGATGTGCACCTAAGATAAGTCCTGTCTTTTTATCAACAATAGCCTTTAAGAGGCCTTCACTCTGCTTTAGAACATTAGCCTTTGGAATATTAGCTGCAACTAAACGTTTGAGCTCTACCTCATAACCTTTAGCAACTGCTTCTTCTTCGCTAAGTCCAACTCTTGAAAGTGGTGGATCTAAGAATACGGTGTAAGGAACAACACCTCTATTCAAGGTAGTTCGCTCGCCTTTTCCATATAGATAATCTTTAACGATTCTAAAATCATCAAGAGAAATATAGGTAAATTGAAGACCTCCAACCACATCGCCCATCGCAAAGATGTTCTCTTTGTTAGTTTGTAGATGTTCGTTTGTCTTAATTGCACCACGCTCAGTTAGCTCAAGCCCTGCTCTCTCCACATGTAACGGCTTTACATTAGGTCTTCTTCCAGTTGCTACTAAAATTGCATCACTTGTTAAAACCTCTTGTTTGCCCTCTTTTTCAATGTAAACTTTATTTTTATCTAACTTAAGAATCTTGGTACTCTTAAGAACCTTGATACCACGTTTTTCAAAAGAAGCTAAGACCGCTTGAGCAACCTCTCCATCCTCTCTTGGGATAAATTTATCGCCATCTTGAATAACAGTTACAAGTGAGCCAAAGTTGGTATACATAGAAGCAAATTCAAGCCCAATATAACCACCACCGATGATTACTAACTTTTTAGGTAGTTTGGAATTTGCAAGCATTGTCTCACTAAAGTAGACACTCTCATTATCTTTAAGCCCTTCAATTGGAGGAATAAACGGACTTGAGCCAGTGTTGATAAAGATTCTCTCGCCTTTAATAACTTCACTACTACCGTCTAGGTAGGTAAGCTTTACTTCTCTATCACTTTCAAAGGATGCTAAAGCATCTATAATAGTTGCACCAGAGGAGGCTACTTTATTATAGTTCTTCCCTCTAAGTTTTTCGATAAAAGCATTTTTATTGTTAACCGCCATCTCATAATACTCACTTTCATTTGCTTGTTTTATATGGGAGGCTAGGCGCGCACTATATTCAAGGGTTTTAGTCGGAATACATGCAACATTTATACAAGTTCCACCATACATTTGATTGCTCTTTTCAATAAGAGCTACACTCTCACCTTGTTTTGCTAAAAAACCTGCTAAGGTTTTACCACCCTTACCAAATCCAATAATGATATTCTTATACTCAGTCATATCTACTCCTTAAATGTAACTATATTGTTTACATTTATATTTGTAACTATAGTGATTACTTTTAAAACTGTCAATAGCAATAATAATTATTTCGAGCCTCTCGTAAAAAATGATATTTGAGACTATAATAAAGGAAAAGGATTTTATTATGGATGCAAATGAATATAAAGTATTAAAGGCTAAGATAAAACGTACTCTTAAGAATTTTGAATTAAACAATATCAACGCTGTTTTTGTAGAAAACAAGGAGGATGCTTTAAAACTTGTTAAACAATTGATACCTCAAAATGCTAATACCTCTTCCGGTGGCTCAATAACACTTCAAGAATGTGGCATCTTGGATTATCTAAAAGAAAATACTGCTTATCTAGATTTCTTCAATCCAGGGTTAACTAGAGAAGAGAAATGTAAGATGTATTTATCTGATTTCTTCCTGCTCTCTGCTAATGCAATAACTGAACATGGAGAGATTTATGAAGTGGATGGAAGATCTAATCGTGTCTCTGCCCTACTTCATGGACCTGAAAAGGTAATTATAGTCGCCGGGATAAACAAGTTGGTTTACAGCCTAAAAGACGCGGTTGAAAGGGTTAAACAGACTGCTGCTCCTATAAACTCTACAAGGTTATGTAAAGATACTTTTTGTGCTAAGAATGGAATTTGCATTAGTCCGAGCTTTAGCACAGAACATTTGATGTGTGAAAAACGCTGTGGAGAAGATACTATCTGCTGCAATACAGTTATCATGGCTCATCAAAGAGAAAAAGAGAGAATTACTCTAATTATTGTTGGCGAAAATCTTGGTTATTAACAATAACTTAACCTAGCCTTTAAAAGAGACTAGGTTATTTTTTTAGTTTTAAAAGTTTGTTATTAAAGCTTTGCCGAAAGCTGAGGTTGTAAGTAATTGCTTATCATCCCCTTCCATCAAGGTATAAAAGTCTTTAGTAACACTCTTCTGCTTAATAGTCTTATTAACTGAGTTAAGAATTAAATCTGAAGCCTCGCTCCAGCCTAAGTAGCGGAGCATCATCTCAGCAGATAAGAGTAAGGAGAGTGGATTAACTATATCTTTTCCTGCGATATCTGGAGCAGTTCCATGAGTGGCTTCAAAGATAGCTCGTCCTGTTTCGTAGTTTATATTTGCACCTGGTGCTATACCAATACCACCAACTTCTGCAGCTAGGGCATCAGAAACGTAATCACCATTGAGGTTCATAGTTGCAATAACATCATACGCTTTGGGTTTTAATAAGATGTTTTGTAAAAAAGCATCGCAGATACAATCTTGAATGAGGATATCAGTATCGCCGTTAACAATTACTAACTTACCATCCTTTTCAATTGCTTTATACTTTTCTTTTGCAATTTCATACCCCCAAGCTCTAAAGCCACCTTCGGTAAACTTCATAATATTGCCTTTATGGACAAAGGTAACACTTTTTCTATTATTGCTAATTGCATAGTCTATTGCAGAGCAAATTAAGCGAGCAGATCCTTCTTTACTAACAGGCTTTATACCAATTGCACTGCTTTGTGGGAAACGAATCTTTTTTACGCCCATCTCTTGCTGAAGAAAATCGATTACTTTTTGGCACTCTGCGCTTCCCATCTCCCATTCAATACCTGCATAGATATCTTCAGTATTCTCTCTAAAAACTACCATATCTACATATTCAGGATGTTTGACAGGGGATGGTACTCCTTCAAAGTATTTTATAGGGCGCAAACATACATATAAATCTAAACTCTGTCTCAGTGCAACGTTGATAGATCTTGCACCTTTTCCAACAGGAGTAGTTAAAGGACCTTTTATCGCAATACCATATTCCTTAATGGCATCAAGAGTCACTTCTGGTAGGTTACAGCCGGTTACCTTTTCAGCCTTTGCCCCTGCTAGCACTTCCTTCCATTCAATCTTTTTCTCACCGTTGTAAGCTTTTTCAACTGCTTTATCAACAACACTAATCATAACGGAAGTAATTTCAGGACCTACTCCATCTCCTTCAATATATAAAAGGGTTGGATTATTTGGAACAATTAAGCCTTTATCGGTTTTTATAATTTTAGCCATTAGTTAACTCCCTTAATTAAATTCAATTGACCACCAGCAATTAACATTTCAGCCTGCTTTTGGGTAATATCGAGCTTTAAATTTATTTGTGTATTTTTACTCAAATTCTTAAGAATAACTGCTTTTCCTTCTAAAGCCTTACTAATTGCACTTGGAACATTATCAAGTTCAAGCTCATCATCTTGCTCTATTGCTTTATAATCTTCTTCATTAATGAAGGTTAAAGGAAGAATACCAAAGTTACATAAGTTCGCTTGGTGAATACGTTCAATAGAAACTGCTATTACCGCTTTAACGCCTAAAAACATAGGGCAGATTGCCGCATGTTCACGGCTAGAGCCTTGACCATAACTAGCACCAGCGACAATAAAGTTAGCAACAGAGTTAGCTTTATACTCTAAAGCACGAGTTGAAAAACTCTTATCAACCCCTTCAAATACAAAGGAAGAATAAACTGGGATATTAGAGCGGTATTTTAATCGAGCGCCAGCTGGCATGATATGGTCTGTTGTAATCTTATCACCCACTTTTATAGTAACAACGCCCTTAATAGTATCACTAATAGCACTATTGAGGGGTGGAGCTCCAATATTAGGACCTCTTTTAATTACAATATCTTCGCGATTTTTAGGCGGGAAGATAAACATCGAGTCATCGACTAGGAAGTGTTTGGGCATTTTTACACTAGGTGCTTTAATTTCAGTAACCGTTAAGGGGTCAACAATTTTACCATAAAGGGCAGCTAGAGCTGCAACTTCAGGACTTACTAAATACAGTTGTCCATCTTTTGTGCCACTGCGACCTTCAAAGTTTCTATTACTAGTTCTCAAAGAAACTCCTTTAGAGCCAGGAGACTGATGGTTTCCGATACAAAAGCCACAAGCCGATTCTAAGATTCGAGCACCTGCTTGGATCATCTTAGTAAGAGTTCCATCTTTGCTAATCATCATCAAGACTTCTCTAGAGCCTGGCGCAATGCCAAGGCTTACGCTAGAAGCCACGGTATGATGTTCAAGTATTTGACCAACTTTGACCATGTCTGTGTAAGAAGAGTTGGTACAAGAGCCAATTAGCACTTGATTAACTTCCATACCTTCTAAAGACTTAACAGTAACTACATTACCAGGGCTATGAGGACATGCTACCATTGGAACAAGGGTAGATAAATCAATTTCATAAACCTCATCATACTCACAATCTTTATCTGCTGAAAGTGGTAGGTAATCCTCTTTTCTATTTTGAGCTTCTAAGAACTCTCGAGTATTCTCATCTGAGGGGAATAAGGAAGTGGTAACTCCACATTCAGCGCCCATATTACAAATAGTTGCACGCTCAGGAACAGTTAAGGTATCAACACCAGAGCCAATGTATTCAAATATAGTGTTAACATTACCTTTAACTCCAAACTTTTCTAATACTTTTAGAATAACATCTTTAGCAGCTACAAAAGGTCTCAATTGACCAACTAATTTAATAGCTACTACTTTTGGCGCTATGATATAAAAAGGTTTACCAGCCATTGCAAGCGCAACATCGAGTCCGCCTGCACCGATGCTTATCATACCCAGTCCGCCACCAGTTGGGGTGTGAGAATCTGAGCCAAGGGAAGTTTTACCAGGGATGCCAAAACGTTCTAAGTGCACTTGGTGACAGATTCCGTTACCGGGGCGCGAAAAGATTACACCTTTCTTAGCGGCAACCGTTCTTAGATATTCATGGTCATCTGCATTCTCAAAACCGACTTGAACAGTATTATGATCTACATAGCTTACTGCTAATTCGTTTTGTACTTTATCGAGTCCCATAGCTTCAAATTCTAAGTAGGCCATCGTACCTGTAGCATCTTGTGTTAAGGTTTGATCTATTTTAATTCCGATTGCATTGCCCTTTCTAAGTTCGCCTTCAACGAGGTGAGAAGAAAGAATTTTATAAGTTAACGTTTTACCCATGGTTTATTCCTTTGGTTAAATATACAGTTTGTATTCATTTTCATCAATATAAATGACTACTAGATAATTCATATCTACCTTATTTTCCTTGATATTTAATAAACTAGTTAATGATTACTAAGCTAAAATGCAAATTTACCATAACATTTTTTATAAATATACTGTATTTTAGAATTATGAATTGGCTAGAAACTTATATTACATTACCAACCTATGATAATGTCAAAGATGAGAAAGCAAATGCTTATACTCATTTTTTTGGAGCGGTTTATGCACTTGGTGCATTAATTTACATTATTTACAACTTGAATAGATTTCCGGGTACAACTTTAAAAATTGGAATGATTATTTTCGGTTTATCAAACCTCTTGCTTTATGCAGCTAGTGGATTTTATCATTATCTACCAAAAAACAATGCTAAAAGAGTTTGCAGAATATTAGATCACAGCAACATCTACATTTTGATTGCTGGTACCTATACGCCTATCCTTCTTTATATCAACTCACCTACCACAATTGCTATTGCTTGGGCACTTTTAGTTATTTGTGTTTTAGGAATTGCTTTTACCCTCATCTTCTGGGAAAGATTAAAACCCTTCCATGTGGTACTTTACCTCCTAATGGGTTGGATGTTGGTTTTCTTTTGGAAAGCGGTCGTACCTTTTATTCCTAATGGCCTTATAAACTACATCATTGCAGGTGGTATTACCTATTCTTTAGGAATTATCTTTTATGCATGTAAAAAGATTCCTTACTACCATGCAATTTGGCACCTTTTTGTATTAGGTGGAAGCTTCTGTTTTTATCTTGGATTTTTTAAGTACTTGATGGTTTAATAAAAATCTCTTTTAAATAAAGACCCTTAGTATCGAATGCTAAGGGTTTTTTTATCTTAAAAGCTTAATATTGATATTGAATTAAAACAGTATTACTTGTTATACTTTTCTTACGAGGTATTTATGGATAAATTTATGTCGAATGTAAAAATTGGCCCAAAAGGTCAAATTGTAATTCCTAGTGAAGTTAGAAAAATGTTTAATCTAAAACCTGGTGATAGCCTTATTTTATTAGCAGACATCAAGCAAGGAATTGGCTTAAACACATATGAGGCAATTGCCTCTGTTATGAAGCAAAACCCAATCGGTTTTTCCTCCGAATTTAAAGAAACTTTAGAAAAAGTTGAAGAGGACGCAGAAAAATGAGAAAACATTATCTAGATAATATTCGCTCGATTACTATATTGCTGGTTGTAATATTTCATGTTTTCTTCTTTTTTAACCCACTTTTATACACAACAGGAAGAGTCGATAAAGTGATTTCTTTTCCTTCACTTTATCAAAGTTTTGTCTACCCGTGGTTTATGGCCTTACTATTTTTAGTCTCAGGAATAGCCTCTTCTTACTCACTAAAAAAGAGAGATTGTAAAACTTTTATCAAAGAGAGAGCTAAAAAGACCTTAATGCCTTCAGTTGTCTCTGTTCTGCTATTTGGTTGGATATCAGGCTCTATTGCAACTACTCGAGCAACAAGTGAAGTAGCAACGCTGCCTTCCGTTGTCAAATACATTATCTATACGCTTTCAGGAATTCAAGGACTTTGGTTCTTACAAGTACTTTTTGTTAACTGCTTAATTCTGATACTGATAAAGAAACTTGATAAAGCTGATAAAATATCCCAATTAGGAGCTAAAACTAATTTGTTAGTCATCCTTACATTATTCTTTATCACTTACTTGATGGGCTTTGTGCTTAATGGAAAGGTTGTACTCTCCTACAGAATGGGCTTTTACCTTTCTTACTTCTTAATAGGATATTATGTGTTATCGAGTGATAAAGTTGAGGCTATATTGATGAAGTTCTGGCCTCTTTTCCTAGTCCTTGGCTTAGTGGGATATGGTTTTTATTTACCCCCTACCTTTACTAAGTATTATGGAGGCCTTGCAGTACTTGAGCGTTTCGATACCAATCTTTTTGCATACTTCTTTTCTCTTGCCCTTCTTGGCTTTTTTGCCAAGTACTGCAACAAAACAAACAAAGTATTAGGCTTTGCAAATAAAGTTAGTTTTGGAGTTTACGTACTCCACATTCCAATAATATTAGTAATTAATGAGCTTTTAACAAGATATGCTAGTTTGTCATTACCACTAACTTACCTAATTTTACTCATAACTGCCCTTCCACTCTCAGTTGGTCTTTATTTGTTAATCCACAAGGTGAAAGGTCTAAGATTTATTATGTTTGGCGAGAATTAGGAGTTTTTACTCTTGCATTGTTTCATTTCTTTAAATAAAATTTTATCAACGTGAGTAAAAAGAAAGAAAAAGAATTACTGGAACAACAGCGCCGAATAGAGGCTTTTGATAGCTGCTATCGCGATATTTTTAAAGAGAGATGGGATGGTTTAAAAAGCAAACTGCTTGAGAAATCTAATCCCATCGCTTTTACAAAAGGGCTAAAGCAACCTTATTTCATGGATGAGGCTTCAATCCTTGTTGCGTCCCTTTTACCCTTAAACGGTCAAGAAGCAGTTCTTGATATGTGTGCCGCTCCTGGCGGTAAAACTTTAGTCCTTTCAAGTAAACTGACAACTGGAACTATCTTAGCAAATGATAGATCTAGAGATAGAAAAGTAAGACTTGATACTGTTATCAAAGAACACTTAAGTGAAGAAAAACAAGCCTTAATTAGTACGACTAACAAAAATGCAGCGCTCTTTGGACAAACCTATCCAGATGCCTTTGATTGCGTCCTACTAGATGCTCCTTGCTCTTCTGAGCGCCATGTGCTAACTAGCGAGAAACATTTATCGATTTGGAATATAACACGTCCTAAACGCTTAGCAATTGAGCAATTTGGACTTTTATGTGCAGCCCTTGATGCTGTAAAGATAGGAGGTTATATTCTCTACTCTACTTGCGCACTAATTCCTATGGAAGATGAACAAGTAATTAAGAAACTCCTTGAAAGAAGAGAAGGACGTGTTACAATCATACCTATTACGCTTACTGACGCAGAAGACAGAGAATATGGTAAAATTATACTACCAGATAAAGCTAACGGCAAAGGGCCGCTTTACGCTTGTCTGTTACAAAGGATTTCATAGATGAGAGTCGCAATTACCCAACAGATAAAATATGATAAAAGCCAAATCAAAGAGAGTCTTTATAAGATAATCTCAAATACAGATTTTCCAATCGTTAAAGGAAAAACTGTCTTAGTAAAACCTAATATTTTATCTGATGCAAAACCTAGCAAGGGTATTACTACTAATCCTGTGTTTGTTGATGCTTTTCTAGAAATTCTTAATGAATTAGAGGTAAAGAAAATCTACATTGGTGATTCCCCCGGGCTTCAAGGTCCAGGCTTTATGGGAAAAGCTTGTGGTATTTACGATGTCGCAATTAGCAATAAGGCTGAATTTATCGATTTCACCCAACACCCTGTTACTAAGAAGATAACACCAAGAATAAAACTTCCAATGGCCAATATTGTCGATAAGGTCGATTTAATCTTCTCCGTAGCCAAATTTAAAACACACCAACTGATGTATGCAACCGGATGTGTTAAAAACCTCTTTGGTTTAATTCCGGGGTTAAACAAATCACCTTGTCACTTAAAAGCTCCCTCTTGTCAGCAATTTGCAAGTTTAATTAATGGAATTTTTAAAACTGTTCAACCTAATTATTCTCTAATGGATGCAATAATTGGAATGGAAGGACCTGGTCCTGCTAATGGAACACTTAGACAAGTGGGTTATATTTTAGGCTCTAGCGATGCGTTTGGAGTTGATACAGCTGAGGCCATAATCATGGGCTATGATTGGCAAGATATTCCAATTCTAGCTAATGGTAAGAAACAAAAATTATCAAGTTTCAACTATACCTATCCATTGTTAGATCCAAAAGAGTTGGTTATCAAGGACTTTAGAAGAATAGCGTTTACCAAGAAAAATTTGTTTAATGCTTTAATACTACCCTTCTTTACAAGAATCTTTGATAGAAAAAAAACACATCAACGCCTAGCTCCCACTTTCTTGCATGATAAGTGTATTCGTTGCCTACGTTGTATAAACATTTGCCCTGCAAAAGCTTTAAAACTAGTAGATAACAAAGTTAGTATCAATACAGATTTATGTATCCGTTGTTATTGCTGCCACGAAATGTGTCCCGTTGATGCAATTAAAATTGATTAACTAAGTAAAAGAAACAGAGTATTTTAAGGTTAATTATATATTGACCCCATCACCTTTTTAAGGTATTGTCTGCCATTGTATGTCACTCAATTTATCTCAATTATTAAACAAAGAACAAGCTGAAGCTGCAGAGCAAATAAACGGCCCTGTGTTAATCATAGCAGGGGCAGGCTCTGGTAAAACTCGTATGATTACTTACCGAATTGCCAACATGCTTGAAGAAGGAATCGATGAAAAAGAAATTCTCGCTTTAACTTTTACTAATAAAGCGGCTAAAGAGATGAGTGAAAGAATTAGAAGTTTGACAGGAAAACCTTTAAAAGGGTTAACCACCACAACCTTCCACTCCTTTGGCCTTGGGTTATTAAAACAATTTATTCAATATCTTGGCTATAAAAACAATTTTACTATTTACGACACTAATGATAACCAGGCCTTAATAAAAGAAATAATTGTTAATATGGAATTAAATTTGATGGACTTTTCCACAAATGCGATACTTCCCCTTTTTTCAGACATGAAAACAGGTAGAAGATCTAAACCACTAGAAGAAAAGAGTGTCTATTTAAAAGATATTTATAACGAATGGCTACTTTCTCAAAAAGCTTACAATGTTGTAGATTTTGATGATTTAATTTTATTACCCATTAAGATTTTTGAGCAAAGACCTGAAATTCTTGAAAAAGTTCAAAGTAGATATAAATATATCATGGTGGATGAATTTCAAGATACTTCACTCTTGCAGTACAAAATGATCTCTATGATTGCTAAAAAATATAGAAATCTTTGTGTTGTTGGTGATGATGATCAATCTATTTATTCTTGGCGTGGTGCCAACTATCAAAATTTAGTTCTTTTTGAAAAAGACTTTCCTGAGCGCAAAGAAATAAAACTTGAGCGCAATTATCGTTCGACAGGTACTATTTTAGATGCGGCTAACGCAGTAATTGTACACAACAAGGAACGTAAGAGTAAAAAACTTTGGACAGATTCTTCAAAAGGTGCTGTTATTAGAATGCTTCATAGCGCTACTGGAGATGAAGAAGCAACTGCAATTGCAAATGAAATATTAAGGCGTGCAAGAACAGAACACAAGCCTTATTCCGACTTCGGTATATTAGTTAGAACCAACTCTTTAATCCCATTGCTAGAAACTACCCTTCAAGAGAACGGGATTGGGTGTCAAATTTCAGGAGGTTCAAGTTTCTTTGATAGAAAAGAAATTAGAGACTTGCTCTGTTATATCAAATTTTTAATCAATATTGATGATGATAATTCGCTTTTGAGGATTATCAATACTCCTCGTCGTGGAATTGGTAGAGTTTCTATTGAAAAACTTAGAAAATTTGCTGATCAAAAGAAAACAACTATATATGATGCTCTCTCTCAATTTGCGTATGCAGGTGATAGCCCTATAAAAGGGAAAACTCAAGAAAAGCTTAAAGAGTTTACTGAAAGCATTAACAAATGGGATAGCCATTTAAAAGCAGAAAAAGCTAGCAAAGTACTATATGAAATTATTGGGGACATAAACTACAAATATATGCTTTATGAAGAGTATCCCGACAATGATAAAATGGTCGATTTTAAAATGCGTGGCTTAGAATTTTTGATTCAAAGAATTGAGCGTTTTGAAAAAAAGAATCCTGGTGCCAAAATTACTGAATTTATTCATCAAATTACGCTTGATAACAAGGACGATATAAATGATGAAAGTGGTAAAGTTAATTTACTCACAATGCATGCTTCAAAAGGTCTTGAATTTGATATCGTATATTTACCAGGACTTGAGGATAATATTATTCCTTCTAGTAAGGCTCTACTTGAAGATGAAGATGCTATTTTTGAGGAGAGACGTTTATTTTATGTTGCAATAACTCGCGCCCGTAAAGAGCTCATTCTATCTAATGCGGCTAAACGTACAGATTTTAAAGGTGAACTAAAAACAGCTTTACCTTCTCGTTTCTTAACCGAAATTCCTCCTGCCCTTCTAGAAGAAAAGAAAAAGCTAACTAAAGATGAACAGTTAAAAATGCTTGACGATCTTATAGCTTCACTAGAAAAGTAGTTTACTATTACTAACATATAAATGTTATACAATTATTATTTAAAAATTGCTAATATTTTATATGTTTTTATATAAATATTATCAAATATTGTTTTTATATATTTATCTTTTTTGAATTCAACATTATGATTGTTACAAAGTAAATATTTCTTTGGAGGATTTAATGGTATCTTATTTATTACTTGCTTCATTAATTCTTTTTATTTGCATATTTTTCAATAAAATTTCTAGTAAAATTGGCCTTCCTATTCTGTTTAGCTTTATTATACTTGGAATGTTATTTGGAGTAGATGGTATTTTCAAAATCAAATTTGATAATTATGAATTTACAGAACAAATTGCTTCTTTTGCCTTAATTATAATTATGTTCTATGGCGGTTTTGGTACTAAATGGAAAGAGGCAAAACCTGTCGCAACGCAAGCGATTTTGCTCTCCTCTTTTGGAACTATTATTACAGCCTTTTTAGTAGGTATCTTCTGCCACTTTTGTTTAAAAATAAAACCAGTTGAAAGCTTACTAATTGGATCTGTTATATGTTCCACCGACGCTGCTTCTGTTTTTGCAATCCTTAGGGCAAAGAAATTGAACTTTAAATACAATACCGCTTCTCTATTAGAGCTTGAAAGTGGCTCTAACGACCCTTTTTCTTACATGTTAACAATTGTATGTATTACGCTGATGAATCAAGATATAACCGCTAAAACCATTTTAGTACTACTTACTAAGCAATTGTTTTTTGGCCTTA
>CAYYEN010000033.1:0-12748 GCA_964470795.1 uncultured Spirochaetaceae bacterium
ATCTTACCTTTACAGATTGGAATGGTGTAAGTGATGCAAAATCTTTAGTTGGGTTCACTAACTATATCAAAACCTTTCAAGATGTCGAATTTTGGCGTTCTATGGCACTAACACTTCGCTATGTAGTTATTACAGTCGCACTGGTTAACCTAATAGCCTTTTTCTTAGCCTACTTATTAACTAACGGAATGAAAGGGCAAAATTTCTTCCGTGCAGGTTTTTTTACTCCAAACTTAATTGGCGGTGTAATCTTAGGTTTTATCTGGCAGTTTATCCTCGCAAGAGTTGTACCAACTATTGGTAAAGCCGCTGGTTGGACCTTTCTTTCAAAGAGTATGCTCTCAGACCCTAACACAGCTTTCTGGTCCTTGGTTATAGTCACCGTATGGCAGTTATCAGGCTACATGATGTTAATTTATATCGCAGGCTTTATGGGTATAAACCACGATGTACTAGAAGCAGCTTCCATTGATGGAGCAACAGGCTGGCGCCGAATGAGATCTATTGTAATTCCTATGATGGCAGCCTCTTTTGTTATCTGTATCTTTATGACGCTCTCAAGAACTTTTATGGTTTACGATATCAACCTCACTTTAACTGGAGGAGAGCCTTATGGAACCACACGACTTGTTGCAATGCATGTCTTTGAAAAAGCTTTCACCAGCCGTAACTACGGAGTTGGACAAGCTGAAGCGTTATTCTTATTCATAGTGGTCGCAATTATTAGTGGTATTCAAGTAAAAGTTGGTAGAAGTAAGGAGGTCGCAGCATGAGTGAAAAAGCAATGCTTGTTGGTGGAACTAAACGTAAGATAACAGAAATCTTAATCTTCTTAGCAGTTTTAATCTGCTTCATATTCTACATGTTTCCTTTCTTGATGGTCGCCCTCAACTCCTTTAAAGCTAAAAGAGATATCATCACAGCACCGTTCTCGTTTATTGCAGCAAATGGTTATAGTTTTAGTAACTATGCTGAAGCGTTTGTAAAAATGAATTTTTTACGTTCGTTTTCTAACAGCTTAATAGTTACAGGGCTTGCAACAGTATTAGTAACCTTATTCTCTGCAATGTGTGCTTACTATTTTGTACGTTATCAAAATAAGTTTTCAAAGATTTGTTCAACACTTATGGCAAGTTCTATTATCATACCCTTTCAGTCACTGATGATACCACTAGTTTATATCTATGGAGCCCGTCTTGGTATTTTAAACCATCGCTCTACTTTAATCTTTATGCACATTGGTTTTGCAATGAGTATGTCAACTTTCATCTTCCAAGGCTTTATAAAGGCTAACATACCTCTAGCCCTTGAAGAAGCAGCAACTATTGATGGCTGTGGAAAGTACCGAACTTTCTTTCAAATAGTATTTCCACTCCTCACGCCAACCACAGTTACACTTGTAATTCTAAACGTATTAGCTTTCTGGAATGACTACTTACTTCCATCCTTGGTATTGAGCAAAAAGGAATTGTTAACTCTCCCTCTTTCCACCTATACTTTCTATGGAACTTATTCAGCAAACTATGGCGTCATAATGGCGGCTTTAGTCTTAACCGTATTACCAATATTAATACTCTACTTAGCCCTTCAAAAGATGATTATCAATGGCGTTGTAGCTGGGGCTGTAAAATAAAGGAAGGTTACAATGAGAAAAACTTTTAATTTAGAGGATAATTTAGTATTAGCTCTTCCCTACTTTAAAGAAGGCCTAGAGAGTGTATTGACCATAAAAGGTGAGAATTTTCAAACTGAATTAAAAGTTTTTTCTCAAGAGACAACGCCAGATAATTTCTTTCAGTTTGAGCTACCTATAAAAGGTGAGATAACAATTGAAGGCACTGAGAGTTTTGTCTCCTCGATAAAGATTGTTAAAAAAACAACTCTTTCTTCCCCATATGCTTTTCACTTTGCACCTAGCTTTGGTTGGATTAATGATCCTAATGGGATGATTTATCACAATGGAGAATACCATTTATTCTTTCAATACAATCCTGTAGGAAGAGAGTGGAATAACATGAGTTGGGGTCATGCAGTAAGCAAGGATTTACTTAACTGGGAACAAAAAGCGACAGCTCTATTTCCCAATGATTTAGAGCATACCATCTTTTCTGGTTCTGCTATTGAAATTGAGGATAAAGTATATCTTCCCTACACCCTTGCAAATATTACTCCACCACAATCTTATTGTCAGTGTTTTGCAACTACTTCAGATTTTCTCTCCTTTAAAAAGCAGGGACAGTTTTTACCGCCTTGTGGTGAAGAGCGAGATCCTCGTATTTTCAGCTATAAAGGAAATCTTTATGTTCTGCTTTTTGAAGAAAAGAATACCTTTGCCTTATACAAGATAAACAAGGACTTTAGTAAGTGCACTAAGTGTTGCAACTTCTCTCTTCCGCCCCTTTGGGAATGCCCAGATCTTTACCAGCTAAAAGATGGGTATGGAAAAGAGCAACTCTTTTTCACTGCAGCTGATGGAATTGCACATAAAGCAATTCTTAAAGATGATGTTTTAACAGTAGAAGAGGAAGGGTATCCTCTATTTTTGACTAAGCTTGCTTATGCAGGTCAAAGTTTTAGTGGATTAAAAGAGACTATTGTTATTTCTTTGTTGAGAACCGAAAACAAAACTAAACTAAATCATGGATTAATGTCGCTACCCCGTACCCTCACTCTTAAAGAGAATAAAATTCATCTTTTACCACCAAAAGCTTTAGTCTTTAAAGCGCCTAAAAACTATAAGGGAAAGAAAATTGAACTTATTCCTAATAGTAAAGCGTATAGTTTGAGTATCGACATAGACTCTTCTTTTACCTTAAAGCTTGGCAATTCTGTCTTTTATTATGATATTGAGAGTGGAATTTTATCAAATGGGGAGAATAAAGCTACTTTTAATTCTCATCCTCATTGTATAATATTTTATATTGATAATGAAATTGTTGAAGTTCAAGATTCTCAGTTCTCTTCTATTGCCTACTTTGAGATAGAGTCTTGCACCTCTTCACTTCTTATTAACAGCGAAGGGGAATGTTCAGTTTCCCTTGCAGAATACAGAGGATACAATGGCAACACTTAAAGATGTTTCAAAAGAAACAGGATTATCGATAGGTACAATTAGTAGAGTACTCAATAACCGTGGATATATTAGTCAAGAGACGAAGGACAAAGTAACGGATGCGATGGCAAAGTTGAACTACCAGCCAAACGAACTGGCGCGTTCTTTATCAAAGCAGTCCTCCTCGATTATTGCCTTAATAGTTCCATCCATTGCAAACCCCTACTTTGCTGTTTTAGCTCGCTTTATTGAAGAGGCCGCAGCAAGGGCAGGTTATCAAATACTTTTGATGAACTCAGGGGATAAAGGAGAAAGAGAACCTGAATTACTTTCTATCTGCCAAAAACATAGAGTGAGTGGAATCATATTGTGTTCTGGACGTTTTTCTACCATTCCGTTAAAGAAACTCAATATTCCAGTGGTAACCATTGAAAGAGCACAAGAAGAAGCAATGGCATCTATTGAATGTGACAACACACAAGGAGGCAAACTTGCAGGAGAGCATTTAATAAACCAAGGTTGTAAACATCTTTTGTTAATTAGCTCGGTTCAAGGCCATGCAATGCCCGCAGATAAACGTTCTAAAGGTTTTATCAGTGCCTGTGAGGAACGCAAGGTCGAATACCATGATATCTCCTACTCACAAGTAATCTTTGAAAATATGGACTATGTAGATTTTCTTACCAACCTACTTGAAACCTTCCCGCTTACCGATGGAATTTTTTGTTCCAACGATATTGCCGCCTCTCAAGCACTTCAAGTGTGTGCTAAGCTGAAAAAGAGGGTTCCCGAGGAGATAAAAGTTATTGGTTTTGATGATATTCCGTTTGCAAGGATGACAGTACCACCTCTTACTACGATTCATCAACCGATAAAAGAGATGGCGCAATATGCAATAATGTCTCTATTAAATTCAAATAGTATAGAGGACCAAACAACAACCGTTACAATGAGTGTTTCACTTGTAAAGCGAAGTAGTACTTAATTAAAAAAGAGGTAAAAATATGAATTTTTTAAGTTTTGGTGAAATTTTATATGATGTGTTTCCTGATAAAAAAACTTTAGGTGGAGCCCCTCTTAATGTCAGTGCACACCTTGCTAAATTAGGAGCTGAGGGTGCAATTGTCAGTGCAATAGGAAATGATGAATTAGGAGAAAAGGCAATAAAGAGTATACAAGAACTTAACCTTGATACTTCCTATATCTACCGCTCTTCTTATGCTACCGGCAGAGCAGATATCACCCTTGTAAATAAGAGTGCTGATTATACTTTCAACTCTCCTTGTGCTTGGGATGATATAAACCTTACAAAAGCACTACCAAAAGAGGTTGATCTACTCTACTTTGGCTCTTTAGCACAAAGAAGCGAAACCAGCCAAACTACGCTAAAATATGTATTAACCAATACTAAAGCAAAAGTAGTGTTTTATGATGTAAATATTAGAAAACATTATTACACAGATAAAATCTTAAAAGAGAGTATTCTGTGCTCTACTATTTTAAAGATGAATGATGAAGAATGCGCAATCATTGCCAAAGCTTTCAACTTTAAAGATGATGAAGTTGAACTAGTAGCCTCTCTTTTTAAAGCTACAAAGTTGACTCATATCTTAATTACAAAAGGAAGTAAAGGTACCACTCTCTATTCTAGAACAGAGGTTTTAAACCAACCTTGTTCAAAGGTAAAAGTTATTGATACCGTTGGAGCTGGCGATAGCCTTTCAGCAGGATTTCTTTATACTTACTTAACAACTAACGATGTAAAAAAAGCTTTAAGAGTTGGCTCTCATTTAGCTGACTTTGTAGTCGCACACGCGGGCGCTATTCCTCAATATACAGAGGAACTAAAACAGCAAATTAAAGACGAAATTGCTAGATAATTAAAAGGAGCTGCGTTTTAAACAGCTCCTTTTTAATCACTTTGCAATAAATTCCTTAATCGCTTCATCAAGTAGTAAATATACCTTTGAAATATGATAGCCATCTGCAACAGCGTGGTTAAGTCTTATCGTCAAAGGCATCATTTTTCTATCGTTTTCAATTCTAAAACGTCCCCAGTTTATAATGGGGAGAAAATGAAAATAACCATCAGGTAGCTCAAGATTAAGGGAATCGTAACTAAGCCAAGAAATATAAGACGCATCAAACCAGTTAGGATGTGCATCATATTGCAAATTGTAAGCTCTATTCTGCTTCACCTTTTCGATATCACTTGTGATATTTTTATAAAAGAGCTCATAGTTTTCAAAATACTCCGAATAGACTGGCGTGCAAGTTTCAGTATCCTTATGAAAGACATAATGGATTGGGTTAATCTTGTTATACACTAATAGGTCTTGTGTTTGATAACGATAAACCATCTTGTAATCATCTCGAGAATTGAGCACCTTTGTAAGTAAATACAAGAAGTTGATATAAAACTTAGTCCCTTTTGCTTTTGAGTAATCATAAAGAGCTGTTACATCAACTCTTGCAGTAATTGAAGTTGAGCATTTACAATCTTTTGTAAAATGGTCATACACTCCTTTTCTATAATAGGAGTTAAGATCTAATATCTTATAGGCCTCATTATCCATTCTTAGCCACTCCTCTTTTGTTAAATAGGTCAGATGCTCTGTGCGTAAAAGATTTGCAATTACACAAGCTTTATTCTCCTCGCTATGGTGGTAACGAAAGCCACATTTTTCTTGAACTCTTTTTGATTTCTCATTTCCATCAAAATAGCCACACCAAATCGCGCTACAACCAAGTTCTTCAAAACAACGGTGTTGTAACGCTTTTACCGCTTCAGGAATTAAGCCTTGTCCCCAAAAAGGTACAGCAAGCCAATAACCTATTTCAGCCTCTCCCTCTTTTATAGGAGCAGATCCTTCGCCTTGTCGCATAATGCCTACACTTCCAACAACTTCCATAGAAGCTTTTAGCACTACCGCATAGGTTTCAGGTTTAGATAATACAGTTTTTATAATCTCTTTGCTATCTTCAACACTTTTATGAACGGGCCAGCCTGCAATGGGTCCCACTTGTGGGTCTTTTGCCCAGTTATATAATTGTTCAGCATCAGTTATTTTCCACTGACGTAATACTAATCTTTTAGTTTCAATTTCCATAATCTTCCTCAAAATTTAAAGTGTTTAACTTCTTTTCCCCACTTGATACAATAACTATCAACAGAGGTCGCTTTTAGCGCTAAACGATTATTTAGTTCGTTTACAACTCTTTTGTACTTGAAACAATTAAAATGAGTCAAGATATAGTTAACATTAGTAACTTTTCCCTTGGCAAACTGACAAAAGCTCTTAATAGGACCTGAAAGATTGAATACCCAAACAGGGGAACAGATAGTAACTGTTTGATAGGAAGCCAAATCAAGCTCTATCTCTTGGATATCCATATCCCAGTTGTGCATGCCAAAGCGCCCACACCACCAAAAGCCCAAAGTACCTTCTGTTCTTTCTTTTGCTTTTATTTCATATATTTGCGCCCCTGTTAAGTTAGCTCTTTCATAAGCTTTCTTCTTTGTATAGCCCATTCTGGAAAAGTAGACTACTAAAGTGCTTGGATCAGTTCCTATATTAGTGTAATCAGAAGCTTTTATTACAAATTGCTCTTGTGTGTAGAATACCCAAGTAGCAAAGCCGGTTAAGGCTTGAATTATGCCAAAAATAAAATATGTAGTAGACATAAAATTGGCAGGGAAGATTACAAATTGAATCGTAATCCAAGCCATTAGGGTGAGGCCAAAAAATCCACCACAAATAATGCCAGCCTTTTTGCGCTTAAAAAGTAGCACAGAAGCTGTTAAGTTAGTTATTCCATTTACACATAAAAGTGCAATTCCAGGAAACAAGAAATCTTGATAAAGATACTTTGCAAGGGGTAACACTTGAAAGAAAGGAAGCAAATCTTGCATCCCCATATTACTGCCATCAAGCTTAGATAACATGCCAACAGCGCCACCAACAGCACCAATACCGATAAACAAACACCAGAAAATTAAACATTTTCGTCCAATTTCATATCTAGAATGAGTTTTCATTAAAAATCTCCTATTTACTTACTAATTGTCCCTAAAGGATAATCGGGAACCGTTATACTTAATTTTTGGCAAGGATAGCCAAAGGCGGTATAAAACTCTCCCTCTTTAAAGCCTAACGCTTTATAAAAGGCACGTGCAGCTTTTCCTTTTTCATCATTTTCGCAAAAGGTTAAAACAGACAGTTTACTTCCTACCTTCAACTGAGCTGCTACAGTTTCTAAAAGCCTTTTTGCGAGTCCGCTGCGCTGATAAGCCTCATCTACTGCAAGAAAATCTATTTCACCATTGCATTTTGAGTAGAATACTACTGCTACAATTTTATCCTTATCCTTAAAAGTCCAAGCTTCTTTATTTAGAATATGGGTTTTAAGTGCTTTACGATATTCAGCTTCCTCAAAGCCTGGAAAGTATTCAACCATACGAGTTACCAGCTCCATCCAACTTTCAATATCTTCCTCAATTGCAAGAAGCGGGATACGAAGGCTTTGTTCCTCTTCTTTCATTCCCATTAAAAGACTTACACCTTTTTTAATCTCAGCTCTATTTATTTGATAAGTCCCACTCTCTTCATGAAGGATTGCACTGCCAACACCATGCGTTAGATAAAGAGCGACTACATCATTTGTAAGTGGTGGTTTCACCTTATAGTAATTACTTTGAAGGTCTACTATTTGTTTTAAATAGGGTTCAATTATAGCAAGGGTATGCTCTCTAATTGCCCAACGTACCGTTTTGTGGATATTAGCAGCATATTGCGCTCTAAACTTTTGTGTCTCTCTTTCCATATAGGAAAAAAAGTTTTCCATCAAACGACAAGGATTACGGCGTCCCTCTTTAACTATTTGAGCAAAGTCTACTTGATATTGGGCAAAGAAACGTTCAAGGACAAGATCAAACACTTCATCTTTGTTTTTAAAATAATAGTAAAATAGCCCTATTTCAGAGCCTACACTCTTCATAATGGTACGTACTGACGTTCCATCAAAACCTTTATTTAGAAAGTAGTGTTCAGCCACTTTTAATATCTCTTCTCTTTTACCCATCTCACCTTGCATCTTCAACCCCTTAAAAACTGAATATTGCTCAATAAATTCGTTATAATTACATTTTAAAAAATATTCAACTAAAAAACTGAATAATGCTCAAATTTGTTTCAAACTGGATTATTTTGTTTTAAACTGGCAAAACTTATATTATTATAGTTTTACAAGGAGTTTTTATGATTAAACACATTATCCTTTGGCAACTAAAAGATGAGTATACCAAAGAAGAAAAAGAAGAAATAAAGAAAGGGATTAAAGAAGGGTTAGAAAGCTTAAGTGGGAAGATTCCAGGTCTTGTTGAAATTAAAGTCTATAACAACGGTCTTCCTTCCTCAAAGAACGCAGAGCTAATGCTCGATTCAACTTTCACAGATGAAGCAAGTCTTACAGCCTACTCAACAAATCCCTTGCATGTGGCAGTAGCTGATGGCAAAGTTCGTCCGTTTGTTAAATACAGAAGTTGCTTAAATTTTGAAGTATAAAAGATAAACGGTAGCTTTTTAGGCTACCGTTTACTATTATTTCTCTTTTTCCAGATATTGGGCTAAAGTATCATAAAGCAGTTGTGGTTCAATTGGTTTTGATAAGTGAGCCGACATTCCCGCAAGTCTCGATTTCTCAATATCTTCATCAAAGGCATTAGCACTCATTGCAATGATTGGAATAGTTTTAGCATTAGCTTTTCTCAGTTGCCTAATCGAACGAGTGGCAGTAAGACCATCCATTACGGGCATACGTATATCCATCAAAATAGCATCAAAGTAACCTATAGGCTGAGAGGCAAACGCTTCAATTGCTATCAACCCATTTTCTGCAACTTCAACTTCCATACCTTTGGCTTGAAGTAGACGTCTTGCCACTTCAACATTCAAAATATGATCTTCAACTAATAAAATGCGTTTATAAGAAAAATCATAAGTTGTATGTTTAGGAGTTGCTTTCGCCACTTCTTTTTTTGAGAAAATCTTTTCAAAAGTTGAAATAAGGGAAGATTTAAACAACGGTTTGGTAATGAGCATATTAACGCCTGCCGCCTTCGCCTCTTTTTCAATTTCCACCCATTCATAAGCGGTAATAATAATGATTGTTACATCCGGTCCTACAAGGGCTCTAATATTACGGGCAATTTCAATACCATCCATTTCAGGCATCTTCCAGTCGACAAAGATGATATCATAAGCTTTCTTGCTCTTCCATTTTGCCTTCACAAGTTCTATTGCTTTACGCCCTGTATCGACCCATTCTGCTTTAATTCCCATATCGGTAAGTAAAGTTTGAACTTGCTCACAGATAAGAATTTCATCATCCACAATCAAGGCATTTAATTTATCAAAAGGAATATCTTTAGAATAATGCACATTTTCTTCATCACATACGGTTAAAGGAACTATTACAGTAAACTCTGTTCCAACACCCACGATACTATTAACATTAATGGTGCCCCCCATTAATGTAACTAAGTTCTTGGTGATAGCTAGTCCAAGTCCTGTTCCTCCATAAGGAGTAGTGGTACCTGAATACTCTTGAGTAAATGAGTTGAACATTATCTTTTGAAATTCTTCACTAATACCAACACCGGTATCATTTACAACAAATTTTACGTAAGCCTTATTTTTATTAACTCGTTCTTGAGAGATAATAAGCTGAATTTTACCACCTTGGGGAGTAAACTTTATCGAATTCCCCAATAAATTGACCAATATTTGTTGTAATTTCATTGCATCGCCGCTATAAGAACTTGCAACGTTTCCAAGGACAATGGAATCATAGGAAAGCTTTTTACTAGAAGCTTGCTCATAGATTATAGTATTTATTCCATTAACAAACTCTTCAAAAGGCATCTTTTCATCTCTCAAATTCACCTTTCCACTTTCAATTCGACTCATATCGAGAATATCGTTGATCAAAGAAAGCAAGAAACGAGCAGAAATACCTACTTTAGCAATACAATCACTTACTGTTTTGGGATCGTTTATCGCTTGGGCCGCAAGAGCATTCATGCCAATTATTGCATTCATCGGTGTTCTAATCTCATGACTCATCTTCGATAAGAAATCTGTTTTCGCATTGCTTGCATGCTCTGCTTGAATGAGCGCACTCTTTAAAAGGTCTTTTTGACGTTGTTGCTCTTCAACTAATTCTGTTACATCACTACGAGTTAATACAACTTGCTCAAGCTCTTCATTAAGCCAAGCATATTGCATTTTCTTTTGTCGAACTTTGCCATTCTTGTCGAAGAAGCGATAAACTGCAGAAAAGACAGCTTTATTCTTCAAGTTCTTTTTAATGTTCTCGGGGGACAAAGAAGCAATACATTGATCTAAATCTTCAGGATGAACACAAACTTTATTAACACTAATCATCACCTGGACATAACCACGAGGATCTGCAGCAGAAGAGGCAAGAAGGTCATCATTGTCACCTAAATATAATGTCCACTTATCTGTTTTAAGCTCGATTAACATGATATAGTCATGTTCAAGTTCAGAAACTTTGGAAATGATTTCTTTATTGATTTGCTCGTTGTTGATATTAGTAGTATACATAAAAGATTTAATTTCATCATTATCACGATAAATCTTTACAGTAGTCTTAACCCAGATCGCATCTCCTGTTTTTAACACTCTTCTGTAATTAAAGCTGAATTCATTATTTCCTTTTTCAAACTCTTTAAGGACATTTTTCAAGCTTAACTTTTGTAAAATTAACTGTTTATCTTCCTCTGTAAAACCAAGCTCAGAGGTCAATAGAAGTCCTTCATTATAAACAGAAGTCTCTTTACCAAAGCTGGTGGTTTCATCTGCAATATAGCGATCTATTGTCCCTTTAGTAATATTAGAGCGAACTCTTACTAATAATTTATCATCACTAGTAGCCTCTGAGTATTCTAATTCTTCTTTAAACCGTTGTTCAGCAAGGAACTGGTCGGTAATATCAATACCCAACCCTATTGCTTTAACCGTTCGACCATTAGCATCTAATACCGCTCTTAAGGAACAGCGCAGCCATCGAACATCACCTTTTACAGTATGTAATTTGCATTTAATTTCTGAAAATAGCGCTCCGTTATCGATATCTGTATATAATCTAATAACATCTGCTTTGCTATCCTCATCTACCATACCTGAAGTGTTGATAGGCTCTGGCATGTTTTCAAGCACTTTAGGAACACCAAAAAGTTCCATCCATTTCTTTTGTTGGGTAGTTTGATGAGTATAGGGATTATATTCCCAAAGGAAAATATCAGCATTATCGAGCGCAAAAGAAGTCTCTTGCTGTTGAATGTGCAGCTGCTCTTCAGTATTCTTGGTTTGGGTAATATCTACAATTACTACATAGTACCATTTTAGCCCTGCATCATCGGTTACTAAATGCCCAACATCATGGACCCAAAGTAAACTTCCATCTTTTTTCTCAATTCGATATTCGCAGGTATCAGTGCCTTCTTCCTTCATTGTGCTCGCTTGCTCTTCAATCTCTTTAAGCACTCGCTCTCGATCTTGATGCCATATCAATTGATCAAATCGATTACCAAATTTTTCATTAAATTCTTCAGCTGTGTACCCTAACATAGCAAGCATATTCTTACTATAATAGGTAATTTCTTGAGACTTATCCGCTTTATATTTGAAAAAGCCACCAGGAACAGTATCAATAGTAGTAGCCAATTCTTTTTGTTGCAACCTTAATTGCTCAGCTTGATTCTTTAATTTATCTATTGTCTCTCGCTGTTTTGTTATATCAAGGCAGATGCTAATCAAAACGATTTCGCCATTTTCAGCAGTAACTAATTTACCACGGTCTTCAAGTAAGATGTAAGTTCCATCCTTCTTTTGAACACGATAAGACACACAAGTTTGACCGTTAGTTTCAAACATGGTTTGTATTTGTTTATCAATAATATGAAAATCATCTGGGTGAACAAGGTTTTTGCAACAACCGGAAGTCTCTTTTATAAATTCTTCTTCACTTGAGTAACCAAGCATTTCTATAAATTGATGATTAACGGTATAAAGAGGGAGATCTGAAGTAACGTAAGCGCCAACTACTCCTGCATTCATAGAACTCTCTATAAACTCACGATACATTTCATCTGCATAGCGTTGAGAAAGTGAATATGGAAAGAATTCATCCTCCTTTTGATTTTTATCAGGCACAGAAGCATGAAGAGAACAAATCTTTTCTTCTCCCTCTTCTTCCTTAGTAACAGAAGTTAAACGACAATTTAAGACAATACCAACAGCTTCTACTTTCAAGTTAAAATTTGCAATACCAGAGTTGTTGGCTAAGGTTTTTTGTCCTTCATTAATATATTCTATGTTAAAGGAACCTAGCGCTTTAGCTTTCTCAGTTTCAAAATACTTATAAGCTTCACTTTTACTGCAAATTTCTTCTTCATTCCCAGTGCCAAACCAAAAAACATCTTCAGACAAATAACTAACCGCTTTTTCAGAGTCTCGTTCAATCATCTGAGCAGTTAACAATGCTTTAGTAATTTCGATTACACGAGAATGGTTGTTGTTACTCATAACCACCTCACAAGGTATAGTATAAATTAGAGAGGTTTTTGCAAAAGTCGCCAAGTAGCGTAAAAAATGTAAAAATATGCAAAAA
>CAYYEN010000034.1:0-12616 GCA_964470795.1 uncultured Spirochaetaceae bacterium
ATTATGTTTGTTGCATTACCTATATTGGTAATGTTTGCAATTTGTTATGCTTTAGTAAGTCCTAAATATAAAGATGAGTTTACATATTATCAAAAGTGGCTTTTAGCTGGTATAGTAGGGGGTGGCTTTGGTAATATTATCGACCGACTCTTTAGAAGTTTACGCGTTGTAGATTTTGTTTCTACTAGAATGTATGGTGCTTTTAACATGGAATGGTTTCCAACTTATAATATTGCAGACTCCTCTGTTGTCATTTGTGGTATTTTGTTATTATTATCTTTTATAGTAGGAAAAAAAGGGAAGAAGAATGAGTAAAAAAACAAACACCGTTTGGTTTATGTTAGTCGCAACAATTGTTAATCTACTTTTGTTGGTATTATTTTTTGTTATTGGATTTGTAATCATATCCTTATATTTAAATGCAAACCCAGAAAGCACAATTGCACCATTATTGATTGGTTTAGTCTTCTTAGGCTCAATTGTATTAAGTTTCTTAGTTTATTCAAAACTGGTTAAGTTTGTAGTTAACAAATATAAACTAGAAGATAAAATGGATCCTCTTTTTGGTGGAAAGAAAAGACCACCAAGACGCCCTGAGCAAGATTAATTATGCGCTTTCCCTGTCTTGAGAGTTTAATAAATTCCTCATGGTATGTATTTTCAGATGAACCGGTAGAATCGAGTCCATGGTACATGCCACGTTTAACCCATCCAGCCTTCTTACTTCCAGAAGAATCGCCAGATGGGCTTTGGCATTTATTTGCTCACACTTGGGTAGGAATTCAACATTATATATCGACTTCAGGACTTACTTGGGAACCTCAACATATTGTCTTTATGAGAGGTCATGCTCCTTGTATTTTTAAAGAAGGGCAAATTTATTATTTAATCTACGAGAACCACAATAGAAACTATGAGTATAAGAAGAAAAGGGGAGAGAGTACTAAATCAAGAATCTTAATCTCTTCCTCAACCGACTTAAAGCTTTGGTCTGAGCCTAAAGTGTTATTAGAGTCTGAAAAAATTCCTTATGCCTCTCATTTTTCTTCTTCACGACTTTCACGTCCTCAACTTGTTATGTGGGAAGGAAAGTATAGACTGTACTTTGGTGCCTCTTTAATGAAGCTCTTCGACAGCAGAGAAAAGACCATAGTTTATTTATCTTATGCAGAAGCTGAGAGAATCGATGGTCCTTATGTTGTCAAAGAGACTCCAGTCCTTGCACCAGATCTTGAAAGCAATACTAACAACCTTGCAGTAGGTTCGTGTAAGATTATTCCGTGTTCTGATGGACTAGCAACTCTTTCATGCTCTTTCTTTTACGATAAGACAGATAATAAATCACACTCAGCTTTATTCTTGCTCACTAGCAAGAATGGTGATGATTGGAAAGTGGAAAAGAAGATTATGGACACCCCCTCATCGGGTTGGGCTTCTGGCTATTTATCGAGCGCAGATTGCGTCTTCAAAGCTGATGAAAATACCTGGTATTGTTATTTTTCCGCTTTCGAACACAAAACTAACTTCTTCCTCTATTTTGAAAAGGAAAGTCTAGGGCTTTTACTTGGTAAAGTTAAAGCTTAAGTGTTTGCAATTACAAAATAGTAAAGCGTTGTATAATATTGCCCAGAAGTAAGGTTTGCAGCCTTCGCCGGATCTATTGTGATAGATATTGTGGCATCAAGTCTAAATTCATTTAAAAATTTGCTAACAGTTCCCCATGCTCCAGAAGCTACTTTTGCATTGGGATTATTATTTGTAGCATTTAATAAAAGACGCTTATCTGGTGAAGTGGCTTTTTCTCCGTTAGTAGTTATATTAACCTTTGGAGTAAATTCTATACTGTTATAACCTGTATTTGCTTGTCCTTCTGTTCCAACCTTTTTAAAGTAGTAATCTGAAGCGACGGTATTATAATTCCAATTTGGATTAGGGCTAATACCAACTTGAAATGGGTTTTTAACTTTATAATCCTTTGCCGTACTTGAAATCTCTGAGTGAATAAAACTTATATCTGCAATCTCTGAAGTGGATGCATAATCTGGTTTTAAATTTACATAATAAGAGTTAGGCGTTGGATTAATTGTAAAGGAATAATTGAGGGTTGAAGTATTTTCAGCCTCAACTAGATAATTGGCTTTTAGTTGTAATGACCTTTCTAATATTTGATTATTGTATGTACCGTAAATGATAACTAAGTCAGCTAAATATTCCCCAGGTTGTAAACTTGGACGATTATAACCTGCTCCTTGAAAATCTATATAGAAATCACAGTAGTTATAAGTGTATGATATGTCGCTATTTTCTTTTCGCTTTAAAGTAATTTTCGAATTATAAAGGGAAAAATTAGGATTGTTTTGATAAGGTGATTCCAACACTTTTTTAGTTACCGTGTAAAACTTGTAATAAATGTTAAAGGAAAATTTTATGGTTTTGTCATTCTTATTATAAAAATAAAATGTATTGCTATACCCATCATTTGCAATATTTCCATTACTATCTTTTTGAGTAATTAATATAGGACAATTTATTGATGTCATAGTTGAGCCAATTTGGAATATATAGGTATCATTAGAGTCTTTTGAATAGGTATTTTCAAGGTAATAAGTACTGTTAAGGTTTTGAGGAACTATCCAGGAACCGTTTTCAACAGTACCTGTTGCAAGTAATATAGTTAGTGGTAAAAAAATGAAGCAAAGTAATAAAATTAGTTTTTTCATATCAGTTACCTACCGTCATTGTTATAGTTATTGTGGAATTATAAATTCCTTCATTAAAATTGCTACCTGTTAAAGATGCAACAGTTTCATCTAGGGAGATGAAAACACTTTGGTTTTGTATTCTATGAATAACATTAGGTTGAAATAAGTTGCTCGGGTTATTCATATTGATATTCGTAGTAGAGCCTGCTCGAGTTCTAATAAAGCGGTTGTTATTAGCTAAAAAGAAGTAGAGGGTGTAGTTAATCTTGCTACTTCCATTTGTAAGTGGCGTGTAAGAAATGGCAACATTAAAAGTATCTACATTAGAGATCATAGTCCAAGTCCCAAGTTGAATACCATTAACAATACTTGGGTCAGGGCTAGGTTGTGCGTACGGTGAGAGGATATCAAAAGGAAGAATTGCTTCGTTTAGTGTTAACTCTAGGTAGTTTGTTGCATCTACAAAGCCATAAACTTTTTGCTCTCCAGCAGGTTCTATAGTTTGTCCAGCAAAGAGAGTTGTTGATAAAAATAAAAATGTAATAACAATTATTAGTCTTTTCATTCGTCAACTCCCGGAGGTAATAGTTATTACCAAGTCTCCACTATAACGGCCTTGTTGTATATTAGTGTTAGAACTTGAAGGTATGGTGATATACACAGCGCCTTGTCGTACCCAGTGGTCTATTGTAGCATAATTTGCATTAAAAGGAAGACTTGGAGTAATATTTGTAGTTGTTGTGTAATTAATTACTGTAGAGACTGCATTTTTTTTAAGTGAAATACTTTGTTCTGTAGGAGAAGTGCTTTTATAACTAAACAGATAACTATCGGCGCCGTTTAAATGTCCTACCTTTACAGTAGCATTTTTAAAGTTTTGGTTGGCTATGGTTTCTGTTGTAGGTTCTATTCTTACATTGTAATTAACAATCTTAGTAACTGCACTTAACGGATTAAAAGTAAACTTAACAGAAATAGGACTTTTTTCATTACCAGAGAGTACATAATTAAATACTTTGGTTTCGTTATCTACTGCAGTAACTGGAATTACAATATCAGAGTCTTCAGCAATTGTAACATTTGCTGGACTTCTGAGTTCAAAGTTGATAGTTGGCGTTGTATCAAGGAAAATATCATCAGTTGAGTATTTATAAGCTGAAATGTTTTGAGCAATAGAATTAACTACATTAGGAGCTGAAAAGAGGGAAGTGAGGGAAATAAGAATTAAGGTTAATATTAAAATAGTTTTCTTCATCTTAAACCCCCTTTACCGTAAAGGTAAGTGTTGCGGTATAAGTTCCTTCAAGCGCTGACTCATATTGAGTTTGGTCTAAGGAGAGCAATAGTGTGGCAACTTCAAAAGATTTTATGCCTTCTCCTGAGGTTGGAGTTGTTAAATCAATATTAATGGTATAAGTGTTTTCTAAATCTGAAGGTTTGGAATCAATACTACCAATTGGCTCAGAACCTCTTTCAAATTTGATTATGTACGGCAATATGAAGCCCTTGTCAGTTTTTAATTTTGTTGATGTGATAGAGCAAGAATATTGCTTATTATAATTATTAGTGCTGAGGGTGTATCTTATTAAGGGCGTTGGTGTGTTTAAATAGAGTGCACCATTAAAGAGAAAGCTTGCTTCTGTGCTAGGAACCCAAGTGTTATTAACTCTTAATTCAGTAGCATAAGACTCTTTAATATTTCCAGTAGTATTGAAAACAAGGTGATAATTTTTTGATGGTAAGGTTAATGCAAAGCAAAAAGATGCTACTAGTAATAAGAGCATTGTAATAAGTATGGTTTTTTTATAAAAATGCAAACATCTCATCTTGATTATGATATATCCCTTATGACATAACGTCAAGATGTTTTATAGCTTTATGTAATTATTAGAGTTATTATTTACAGATTGAGTAAAAATGTTGCATTAACTTATGTCATTTAGTGTACTGTTTACAAAGGCCTAACTTATTTGTTATATTTAACTGATTTTTGATTTTTACAAATCATGAACCTGGACACTGTATTAGTGTCTCAAGGCGTAGGGGTTATGCCCGGCTACTCTATTCGTGAGGTATCGTATGATAAACGAACTTTGGTGGGTATTATTGTTAATACTCAATTTTGGTGCAATTATGATTGCATTTCGTCTTTGGGGCAAATTAGGCTTGTTCATTTGGATCCCAATTTCTGTAATTGTTGCAAATATTCAAGTAACTAAAAACGTTTCACTTTTTGGCTTTGAAGCAACGCTTGGTAATATTGTTTATTCAACAAGTTTTCTAGCAACTGACTTCCTTTCAGAATTTTACGGTCCAAAAGATAGTAGAAAGGCTGTAGGAATTGGGTTCTTTGCACTTGTTTGTATGACACTCTTTATGCAAGTTGCCTTGATGTTTGAACCAGCAGCTTCCGACTTTGCGCAATCGAGTATGGAAACTATCTTTGGTTTGATGCCTAGAATTGCTTTAGGAAGTTTAGTGGCTTACTTACTCTCGAACTTACATGACGTATGGGCGTTTGAGTTCTGGAAGCAAAAGAAGCCTGGTAGAAAAACACTTTATATTAGAAACTGTCTATCTACCTTTGTAAGCCAAGGTATAGATTCCATTGTATTCACTTTCATTGCTTTTTATAAAGTCTATCCAATGGATATTTGGTGGCAGATAGTCTTAACCACTTACTTGTTAAAGTGGATAGTTGCCCTTTGTGATACACCTTTCATCTACTGGGGTAGAAGTTGGGTAGATAAAGGAATTGTAAAACTATAATAAAGTTGCTTTTTCGCTATTTAGTCTTTAAGATAAACTATTATGAATGAATCTGATATAAGCTATGAATTGCTTAATGAGTATATAAAACACTTAGACGTTATTAGCGAAGAAGAAAAGCAATTATTAGTTACAAACTCTAAATATAGAATCCTTGAAAAGGGTGAAATGCTTAGTTGCAATGATAAACATGAAAAGATGGTTATAATAGTAACAAAGGGTCGTATTAAAATCTCAATGGCTACCCAAAAGCAAAAAGCAATTACTTTATGGTGGGTCTTTGAAAGAGAGACTTGTGTGATAGGAGCGGTGAGTGGTATTACCTTCACCTCTTCTAAAGTCTGCTCTCTCGCTGATTGTGATAGTGAGGTAATTGTTATTGCTGGTGATGTATATCGTGATGTCTTTAATAACCACAAGGAGACTGTTACCTATTTTGAATCACAAATAGGCGATCGAATGACAGACTTGTTATGGCTCGTTGAAAAGATAGCGTTTTCTAATACTGAAAATAGATTAGTTAATTATTTAATTGAGAAGATTTCGCAAGAAGATAATACCTTGATTAACGTTACGCAAGATGAAATTGCCTTAGATTTAGGGGTGGGCCGAGTTATTGTCTCTCGAATGATACGGCTCATGACGGAAAAGGGCATTCTTCGCTCTAGTCGTGGTTCTATAAAGATATTAGACTATAATAAGCTCCTTGGTTGGAGTGAGTAACCTTATAATAGATATCTAATTATTCCCGTTGTGTATACAAGTGACTTAAATAAAAAACAAAATCTTAAAAATCTCCTTTATACTTTTTTAGTAAACTAAAAGTTTATAAGGAGATTGTTTTATGGCTGAAAAATATTTAGATTGTCTTGGAGAGGCTTGTCCTGTTCCTCTAGTAAAAACTCAAAATGCTTTAGCAGAAATGGCATCTGGCGACGTACTCGTAGTCGGAATTGATCACACTTGTGCAATGAAAAACGTACCAGATTGGGCAAGAACCCAAGGCTACAATGTAGACATTGACGAAGTTGGTGATGGCGAATGGGAAGTCATCATTGAAAAAGCTTGAGGAGACAAGAATGGACAATAATATGGTTGAAAGACCTTCTTTATATGATACTTTATTGAAAAAAGAATGGAGTTATTATACAGGTGCTGTAGTTATTGCAGCTTTAGCTCTTGCTTTAAATGCTTTTTCAGGTATTTGGGGTGTTTCTGGACCTCTTTCTATTTGGGGTGGAAAAGTTTTAACATTATTTGGTGTAAATGCCGATGCTTTTAAAGGCTTCAATGGCTCTTTAGCTAAATACTCTTTCTGGGGAAATAAACCTTCTATCACAGATATGGGCCTTTTACTTGGTGCTGCAATTTCAACTTTGTTAGCAGCTGAGTGGAAGATTAGAAAGCTAAAGCATTGGAAACAAGCTTTATCAGCAATAATCGGTGGCCTCTTAATTGGTTTTGGCGCTGCAATTGCAGGTGGCTGTAATATTGGTGGATTATTTTCACAATTACCACAGTTCTCAATTGCTGGTTGGTTATTCCTTTTAATGTGTTTCTTAGGTGCTTGGGTTGGCGGTAAATTACTTCGTTTCTTTATGCCTCCAGTAAGTAACAAGAGACCTAATCGTAAAAGATTAACACCGGAACAAAGAAAGAAGAACAAGATGATTCAAATCGCAGTTGGTGCTGCTATCTTAATCATCGCTCTTGCTGCAGGCTTTATCGTTTCTCCTAAATATCCATCAGCTCCAGCTTTTGTGGTTATTGGTTTAGGACTTGGCTATGCACTTCAACGTTCCCGTTTCTGCTTTACCGCAGCTTATCGTGATCCAACCTTAACAGGTGAGACCAAAGTAACTAGAGCTTTCATTTTAGCTTTAGCTTTATCAACAATTGGTTTCTTTGGCTTCCATGCTGCAAAATATGGTGTAGATCTCTCTAAGTTAACTCCTGAGAATATGCCAGGTAACCCAGTACATCTTCAAATGATTATTGGTTCCTTTATCTTTGGAATCGGTGCAGTTTTAGCTGGTGGTTGTGCATCAGGTACCTTCGTTCGTGTAGGTGAAGGTTACGTTCAAAACGTTATTGCTTTAGTTTTCTTCATCGTAGGTAATACCATTGGTAAGATAGTAGTTCCTTTCTTTAAAGGCACCTTCTTACAAGCTGGTGGTACAAAAGTTTATTTACCAACCTTAGTTGGTGGTTTAGTACCAGCTTTATTAATTCAACTTGCTGTATTACTCGGACTTTGGGTCTTAGCTGGCTGGTGGGAAAATAAGAAAAAGGTAAATGCTTAATGGAAAAAAAAATCGAAAACTATGATGTCGTAGTTATCGGTGGCGGAGCTGCTGGAATGACAGCAGCTCTTTACGCTGGACGCGCACGACTTAAAACCTTGTTAATTGAAAAGTCTTTAATTGGTGGACTTGCAACTTATACAAGTGAAATTGAAAACTATCCAGGATTTCCTGAAGGTATCGATGGCACTGAGTTGATGAAAACCTTTGACAAGCAATTTCGAAAGTTTGGGGTTAGTGTAAAGCTTACCGATGTAAAATCAATTACAGATGAAATTAATTACAAAGTAGTTTCTACATTCCGTGTTGATTACCATGCTAAAGCGGTAGTTATAGCAACAGGTGGAAGACCTCGTTTAACCGGTGCAAAGGGTGAAGAAAAGTTCTTAGATAAAGGTATCAGCTTTTGTGCAACTTGTGATGCAGCTCGTTTTACTGGTAAGAAGGTCATGGTTATAGGCTCTGGTGATGCTGCAATTGAAGAAGGTATGTTCTTAACTCGTTTTGCAAGAGAAGTTTGGGTATCTGTTATCCACGATGAAGGTGTGATGGATGCTAATGAAGTTGCAAGAGAAAAAGCGTTAAGTAACGATAAGATGCACTTCTTATGGAATACTGTTGTAGATGAATTTAAGGGTGGAGAACTTCTAGATACTGTAGTTCTAAAAAACTTAAAGACAGATACACTTGAAGAGCATTCTGTAGATGGTTGTTTCCTCTTTATTGGATATCTACCAAATACTAAACTCTTCTCCTCTATTATAAACCTAGATAACAGAGGCTACATTACAACTACGGAAGATATGGAAACTAACGTTCCTGGTATTTTTGCTGCAGGCGATGTTAGAAAGAAGACACTTAGACAAGTCTCAACTTCTGTAGGAGATGGTGCAGTTGCAGGTTACATGGCTGAAAAATATGTTGATGAAATGGAAACTCTTGAGAAGAATATTTTAAAAGAGGGTGTAGTCGTTACTTATTTTTATAATGCAGTAGATGAAAGCAATAGAGCGCTTCTTACTAAAATAGAAGGACTTTGTTCCTCTTATTCAGAAAAAGCTTCTCTCTATGTAGCTGATGTTTATAAGAGTGATAAACTTGCCAAGCTTTTGAAAGCACCTTCTATTCCATCAATTATAGTTTATAAAGATGGTAAGAGTATACTTTCTGTAAGTCTTGAAGATCAAGAAAAGTTGAGTGAAGTTGAAAGCTATTTAGCTACACTCTAAGAGATTATAACTCTAGTTGAAAAGTCTATCTTAATCGGTAGGCTTTTTTTATTTTAAAAGTAGTTGACACTTGATTACATTCAATATATTTTTATTGACATAAAAGATAAAAATGTCAGAATAAATAAAGGAAGTAAAATGTATAGAACTCTAGTTCAACTATTTGATGAAAAGGTAAAAGAAGATCCTCTACTAACCGTTCAATTTGCTAAAAATGAAAGTGGTATGTTTGTTCAAAAAACCTATATACAGTTACAAAAGGAAGTGCGTAGCTTGGCTTTAGCACTATATTCTTTAGGACTTAGACGAGGTTTCCATGTAGGGTTAATCAGTGATAACCGAGCACAATGGCTTGCCTCAGATCTTGCAGTCCTTTCTTTAGGCTGTGCAGATGTACCACGTGGGCGTGATGCGATGAGCTATGAGCTAGAACATATCCTTTCTGTTACAAATTGTCAGTTTTGTTTTGTTGAAAATGCCGAACTGCTTAATAGAGTTCTTGCGTTAAAACCAAATTTACCAGAACTTAAGTATCTTATCCTCTTTGATTCTAAAAATTGCAATGTTGAGTCGACAGACTCTTTAACCATCTACGATTACAAGGATTTAGTATCAAAAGGTTCTGTACTTTTAGAAAAAGAAAGTAATAAGGCCTTAATAGAAAGTGAAATTCTCTTAGGTTGTGAAGATGATGTGGCAACTATTATCTTTACTAGTGGTACCACAGGGCTTCCAAAGGGCGTAATGCTAACTCATGGCAACTTCTTGTATCAATTAGAAAACTTTAAGTATGTAGTTCCTTTTAAAAAGGGTGGACGTTGGCTTTCTGTTCTTCCCGTTTGGCACTCTTTTGAAAGAGTTATTCAATATGTTGTTATTAACTACACTAATTCAATCGCATACTCTAAACCAATTGGTAAGATTATGCTTATGGATATGCAGTACATAAACCCTGAGTATATGGGCTCTGTTCCACGTATTTGGGAAACGGTAAAAGCAGGAGTTCTTCAAAACATAAAAACTAAGAAGCCTATTGTTCAAAAACTTTTTAGTTTCTTCTTAACGGTTGGAAGACGATATCGTCACTATGAAGCGTTAGTAAAGAAAGGGAAGCCAAAATATAAGCATTGTTTTTATGTTTGTGATTACCTTAAAGGAATAATTCCTTATTTACTTTTAAAACTCCCTTATAAGTTAGGCCAAAAATTAGTCTTTAACCAAATAAAAGAAAAACTTGGTAAAAACTTTGTAATGGGCTTTTCTGGTGGTGGCTCGATGCAAAGTGAAGTTGATGAGTTCTTCAAAGCGATTGGAATTGTGTTAATTGATGGATATGGATTAACGGAATCGAGTCCTGTAATTAGTGCAGGCGGTTTTGATCGTCGTGTTAAAGGGGCAATGAACCTATTAAGAGGAACTGAGGCAAAAGTTATTGATGAAGAGGGCAAAGAAGTTCCTTTTGGTCAAAAAGGTGAGCTTATCATAAAAGGAGCTCAGATAATGAAAGGCTACTTTAAAGATGAGGCAAAGACCAAAACTGTAATTGATAAAGATGGATACCTTCACACTGGAGACCTTGCAACTATGACTTATAATCGCGAGATAGCAATTGTTGGAAGAGTAAAAGATACTATTGTTCTCTCCGGCGGTGAAAACATAGAACCTCTTCCAATTGAAGCGGCGCTAAGAGAATGTGAATATATTCAAACTGCAGTAGTTGTGGGTCAAGATAAGAAGTACTTAGGTGCTTTATTAGTAATTGAGCCTCATTTTGTAGAGCGATATTTAAAGAATAATGGAATTCCTTATATTAACCGTGATGATTTATGTGGTAAGCAAGAAGTTGTTAATCTTATAAACCAAGAAATTCAAAAATATGTTAACTATGCAAGAGGCTTTAAAACGTTTGAGCAGATTAGTAAGTTTGTACTTTTAGATAAACCTTTTACAATTGGTAGGGAATTATCTAGCAAACAAGAAATAAAGCGTGCTGAGATAAACACGCTTTACAAAGATGAAATTGCAACAATGTTCTAGTGGTCTTCTTGCAAAGGGCGTTCTTCATGTGAGTGAAAGACTTCATTGCTTTTAGGAATGGCTTCCATACTACCGATACGTGAAATAGCGATAGAAGAGGCTTTGCTTGCTAATGCAAGTGAATCCTCTACTGAGTAGTTATACACATAACGAGAAGTGAGGAAATAGCCTGTAAAGGTATCTCCTGCACCTGTTGTATCGACTACCTTTACTGGATTGATACCACAATAAGCTTCCGTTTCTTTGTATTTGTAATAAGAGCCTTTACTTCCTGCAGTCATAATAATTTCTGCATTAGGATAAAGAGCTGAAAGCTTATTAAGGGTGGTTTTTAAATCACCTTTATAGGATGCTAAAGCTGAAGCTTCAATTTCATTAACAAAGAAGATATCAACCAAGGAAAGCGGCAAGGAGTAAATATTGTCAGCAATAGGAGATGGGTTAAATACTACTTTCATTCCTTTGTTTTTAGCAGCTAAGATGAGGGAATTTACATGGTTGGTCTCATTTTGTAAGACGAGTAAGTCTCCTGGTTCAAAGTGTTCTAAGACTGCATCAATTTCAATTCTATGTAATTCTCTGTTTGCACCCGGGGACAAAATAATTGAATTTTGACCATTGTTAGCAATTTGAATAATTGCTTCTCCTGTGGCATCTCCAGATTTCAAAACAAAATCTGTATTAACACCACACTTGTTAAGTAAGTCTAAAATCCAATAATCTTTTTGCGCAATTTTACCAGCTAGGTAGCATACACTACCCGCTAAGGCTAATGCGGCTGCTTGATTTGCGCCTTTACCTCCTGCTCTTATAGCTCTAGAATTAGAGGAAAGGGTTTCTCCCGGAGTTACTATGTGAGATACGAAATAAGTAATATCAATGTTTAAAGAACCATATACTAGTGTTTTCATATCCATATTATAACCCATAATTTTTAATATAAAATAATTTATTTGTGTATTCTTTTACATATAAATAAATGAAAGCTAAGGTCTCAGCTACAAGAGCCACTTTGTATAAATAGCAATTTTAAAAAGATACAAGACTCTTATTTGAAAGGCAAAATAAACTCATAAAAAAGTTGAAAAACCTAAACACTTTGGTTATTGTCTTATACTCATTACGACCTTACCATGAACATCTGGTGCTACCAATGCGGTAGGCGGTTGTTTGCCCTTTTATATCGAACGATATGGAGGGCTCCCTCCAAATCTTAAAAGACAAGGAGGCCCAATATGAGTGAATACGAAGTCTTAACTTTAATATTTACTGTAATTGGTTTAGTTCTTGCAGCTTATGTTGCAGGATCTAATAGCAGAAAAAAATAATCGCCACTAAGTTACCAGCTTTGGCGATTATTAATATAATCAGTTAAAGGGTAGCAACCGTCTATCGGTAGCACCTTTATATTCATATCTTAAAGACTATTATCATAATTGTCAAATTATTATAAAAACTTAAAAAAGTTGAAAAACCTCAACTCTTTGGTTATTGGATTATACTCATTACGGCCTTACCATGAACATCTGGTGCTACCAATGCGGTAGGCGGTTGTTTGCCCTTTTATATCGAACGA
>CAYYEN010000035.1:0-12167 GCA_964470795.1 uncultured Spirochaetaceae bacterium
TAGTATATGTGTTCCATATCACCTTCATAGATGAATAGAACAAATAATCTAACAGTATATGATGAAAATTTAAAACTAAAAGACAATGTTACAGATCTTTATATGACCACTATAGGTTTATATGATGATAATAATGTTTTATTGGCTATAGCAAAGCTTTCTCAACCGATTAGAATATCAAAAAAAATACATACAAATATATTGGTACAATTAGACTACACAATTTAAATTTAATAGTAATTAATATATAATAGGAGCTTAGCTTTTTTACAGGCTAAGCTTTTTTTATAAAGGTTTTTTGTTTTCGATATTATAATATATTAAAGAGGTCTTTATTAATGGATTAGAAATTATATAATTTTTTACATAGACTATTGGGTGAAACTGATGATCCTGATACAACATGGGTTTATTATTAGTGCCCATTTTGTGCCAAGAAAGGTAAAATAAAGAAAAAATTTGCTATTAATATATAGACGTTTCAATGGAAATGTTGGGTTTGTAATGAACGTGGTAATAATTTATATTCACTTATAAGAAAGCTTGGTAAATGGCACTTAAATACTGTATTAATAAATTTATTACCAACTATACAAACTAAAGCAGTTTAGTATTAGTAGTAGGATCCTCATTTAAGTTTACCAAAGTAGTTTATACCTTTAAACACTAATAAATAGTTTTTGTTAAAAAATAAAGCTTTAAATTATTTAAAAAAAAGAAACTTAACTGATTATTAGATAAATAAATACAATATAGGTGTGTGTCAGAGTGGTAGATATTAGAATAGAATAATAATACCATCATATAATCAAAACAATAGATTAAATTATTATACAGGTAGGTCAATGGATCCACAAAATTAGATAAAATATCTAAACCCAAAAGCAAAAAAAGATTCAATTATAGTATTTTAGAACATGATTAATTGGAATTATCCTATAATAATAACATAGGGTATGTTCGACGCCATTACAGTAAATTTTAATGCCATACCATTGATGGGTAAAACATTATCATAGAAGTTAATGAAAAATTTATTAAAATATGATGCTTAGGTATTAGTTTCATTAGACAACGACGTATAGTAGGATCAAAACAAGATAGTTAAAAAACTTAATGATATTGGTTTATATGAAGTTTCATATTTAAATCTTAATATAAAAGATCCGTCTTAGATGGGTAGAAAATAGTATTGGGATTATTTATTTAAAAATAAAAAGAAGTTTACAACACAAACTTCTCTATAGATATTAAAGAAAAAGGTAGGTAAAATTTTTAGATGATAAACAAAATATATCATATTTCAGATGTACACATCAAGCTTTATAAACACAAAAAATAGTATATTAATGTTTTATAGAATCTAATAAGTTATATTAAAGAAACAAAAGATTAGAACTCGATAATAATATTGACTGGTGATATTTTTCACTCAAAAACTTAGATGTCTCCTGAGGCTATACAAATGGCTGATCTATATTTTAATAAATTATCATAGCAGCTTCCAACAATTGTAATAGCTGGTAATCATGATGCTAATTTATTTAATTAGAATAGATTAGACGCTATAACACCTATAGTAGATCTGATACAAAAAGATAATAAAAGTTTATATTATTATAAGAATACTGGTTGGTATGAATATGATAATCTTAATGTTTGGGTTGCTTCAGTATTCGATGAAAGATTACCATAGTCTATGATAACAAATAATAATAAAATTAATATTTGTCTATATCATGGAGCTTTATCAAATGTATAGATTAATGGTATTAAATTAAATGGTACTTTTTCAGTTAAGGACTTTAGTCAATTTGATTATGTTTTACTCGGTGATATTCATAAACAACAAATACTATCAACAAAACCTTTAATAGCATATGCTGGTTCATTGATTCAGTTAAATTTTGGATAGTAGCTTGATAATCATGGTTTATTAGTGTGGAACCTTAAATAGAATACAATATAGTCGGTGTAGATTCATAATGATTATGCTTACTATAATATTATGGTTTAGAATGGTTAGATAATAGGTTTACCATAGATCACTGCTAAACACCCAAGAATTAAGATTAAATATTAGAATACTAATTCAACACAATTAAAATAGATTCAATAGAAATTAAAAAAAGAATATCAAGTTGAATAGATGATGTTGGTAAGGATATCATAGTAGCTATAGGTTAAAGGTAGTGATTTTGTTTATAATTTACAAGATATTAATGATGTTAAATACCAAGAAAACCTTTTAAAATAGTATATATAGCACATACAATATAAGATTACTGAATAGGATCTTAAATAGGTTATTTAGTTGAATACATAGCTAAATAAATTATTTAAAATAAAAGAATTAAATAAAACACAAAATATTTGGTCTTTATAGAAACTATAGTTTAGTAATTTTTTCAGTTATGGTAAAAACAATATAATATAGTTTAATAAACATAAAGGAATAGTAGGTATTGTTGGTGAAAACAGAGCAGGGAAAACAAGCTTGATTTCCACTATAATGTTTATGTTATATGATAGATGTGACACCACAAATAAATCATTATCATTATTAAACAATGAAAAGAATTAGTTATATGGTAAATTATCTTTACTTATTAATGATAAACCTTATGTTATATAGCGATATGGTACAGTTGATAAGAAACGTACAAATTTACCGATTAAATGTAAATTTTACACATATGATTAGAATGGATAGATTATAGATTTATCTGGTACATAGAGGTCTTCAACGAATAAGATTATTCAATCATACATTGGTTCATATGATGATGCTATTCAAACATTTTTCTCAACACAAGGGAAATCAAATACATTCATTTAGATGACTAATGCTTCAAGAAAAAGTTTATTTAATTCATTATTAAATTTAACTATCTTTTAGGACTGTGTATCAGAGGCTAATTAGCGATCAAAATACATTAAAGGCTATCTAAACAATATTGATAACAATTAGATTGAAAACTCTATTGAATAGAGTAAAAGATTAATAGTATAGTCAAGATAGCTAATTAATAATAAATCTGATGAATTAATAGGAATATAGGAGTCTTTATTATCATATTAGAAATAGTTAAATAATCTATTATAGAAAAAACAATCATAGATATTATAGGATCTTGATTAGTAGTTGATAATAAAGCAAATAGCTAATATTAAGAAACAAATAACAATTAATACAGACAATTTAACTGAAACAAATAATAAACTCATACAATTATCTGATACGTTTAAATAGATTGAAAAATAGCTATAGAATAGAGATTTAAAAACATTAGAGCATAATAGATAGCTATTACTATAGAAAAAACAATCATATGATAAATTACAATCTGATAATAAAGAGGTTACTATACACCTTAAAAACAACACTGTTAAAACATAGATGTTGATGGATCTATAGTATGATTAGAACTGTTAGTATTGTATGAATAATCCATTGACAAAGGATGCTATTCAAGCTCAGAAACAAGTTTAGATGTTAAATAAATAGCTTGAATAGATAAACATTAAATTAAAATAGTTAGAACCTTATCTATTACAGTTAAAGAGTGTTGAATAGTAGATCAAAGCTATTCAAAATTAGCTGATACCATTAAAAAATCATGTAATTCAATAGAAATCAATGGTTTAGAAAACAAATAGTCAATGTTAGTCAACACTTATTAGGTTGAATATAGAGTTATAGAATTAGAATAACAGGCTTGACAAATACAATACTAATAAATTAGCGATATAGAATAATAAATTATTAGATAATTAGATATATAAACTGAGACAGAAAATATAGAGCTTTAAAAAGATAAGAAATGAATTAAATAATTCACTAATTTAGCATAAAATTATCGAATCAAACAATAATTAGAGTATAAAGACTAATGAAAAAACATTATGTACTTATAATCAAAAAAGCCATTAGTTATCAATACTTTAGAACTACAAGACAATATTCAGTAAAAACGGTTTACAGTACTATATAACATCAAACATTATTACCATACTATAGACTGAGATTAATAAAGTGTTATAGATGTTAGCCAATTTTACTGTATAGTTCGTAATGGATGGCAAATATATAGATATATATATAGTTTATCCTAATAAAAGATATCAAATATAGACGTGTTCAGGATTTTAGAAATTCTTGATGTCAATAGCTATTAGACACACATTAGCGTTTATAACAAATAAATCTAAAGGTAAAATATTTGTTATAGATTAGGGTTTTGGTGTGTTGGATAGTTAGAATGTTAGTTCATTCAATAATATATTATAGTTTATAGCATAGAAATATTAGACATTGATAGTAGTTTCTCATTTAGAAGCTATGAAATCAATGTTTTCAAAGACACTGAACATATAGTTCAGAAAAGGAGCAAGCTTTGTTAAATGACAGTTGATAATTAGCGTTTAATTCAAATAGCATCTACATAGTTTCATATATAGGACAATCATAATCAATATATTCAATTACTATAGATTCCATAGTTTTTCGGTGAGGGTAAAAACTCTTTTTTAATTGGGATTAAATAGTAGAGCTTTAAAAAATAGACTTTATTAAATGTTTTTTTCCTTGACAATAATAATCAAGCTATACCTGTTACTGTAACATAGTTTAGATAGAGATTCCATATCAGATGTTATATATAGATATCTAAAGATGATGCTATAGGAAATGGTAAATTAATAATATTGGGTGTTTTAGCTGATAATATAGTGTCACCTGAATATATTAATAAAGTAAACATTAAACACCAACGAACTGTATATGTAAACCCAAACTATAAGACACCGAGTGTTTTAAGGTTTAGAAATAATCCAACAGTGTAGTATAGTATCAATAAAAAAGAATTATAGAGATATGAGTCACTAACAAAACAATAGTAGCTTCCTATATCAGATATTGTTTTATAGAAGACACATCCTGGGTATTTTTGTTTAAATATAGATAAAGATAACATGGATGTGTCTTCATCTGTTTATTATGAGAAATTCTTATAGAAACAGTTTATAACAACGTCTTTACAACAAGCCAAAGCACAAAATAAATTATTTTCAGGTTCATTTACCAACAGTCAAGTAATACTTGACGGTGATTATAGTGGTGTTTTATAGACTAATGATATTTTAAAGCTCAGTAACGGTAATATTACTGTTAAAAACGCTATATTTGATATAGGTGGCAATTACTCTCAATCTGGTGTATAGACAATTAATGCTTCTAATGTATAGTAGATTATAATAGATTATAATAATATTGGACGTTTAGAAGCTAAAACACAAACTTAGTATTAGCTTTATTTAAAGTCAATTAATACTGGTAGTATCATTGATTCTAATAGTATTCAATTTGATAATGAACAACGTACATCTGGTTCGGCACAATCATTAAGATTATTAAGTTATGATATATATATTTAGCAAGCTAAAAAATTTACAGGTAAAACTAAATATTTTAGTGGTTCATTATTGAATTCATCTGGAGTCGGTGCTTTAAACACATACGTATATTCATAGAATTTAAAGATAAATAATACACAATCAACTGTGACAGGATACTATAAGGACTTATTATTAGATAAGAAACCGCAAAGTATATAGTTAAACCCTAATCAATAGTATAACAGTTATCAGTTTATTGGTCAATGTAATTTTACTTCAACTGGTAATACTATATTAAGTAATGTTAATATTAGTAACGCATATTTTAATTTAGATTTAAAAAGTTAGTTGGTTGAATTTGATTAGTTTACTGGTTCTATATATAGTAAAAGATTGGTCACTTAGAAACTTTCTGATGTTATATCTGATTCCTATATCACTGGGAGTTTATGTGGTAAGGGTTCATTGATTCCTATTGTCAATGACGTACCAGCAAAACAAAAAATATTACAAAAGGGTGACACATTCTCTGGTAAAGCTATCAATGTAGATGTTCAGTTATAGTATTTTTCAGGTTCTATTAAAAAAGCTTCATTACATAACATGAAAGATTCTCGTATTGGTAAAGTAATATCTAATTTAAAATTAAGATAGGCTATACTATACGGCGGAATATATACTACTGGTAGTCTATTTAATTTATAGTATATATAGTTTAAAGATAAAGGTTCTATTAATTTACCTCATACATTCAGTGTAAAAGCTTCATAGTCAACAGTACAATTTAAAAATAATATTTAGTTTACTAAAATTAGTAATTCAACACCTATTGAAATTGATGGTAATTTTACTTATATCACTGACAGTACTAATAAAACAATAACAAGTTTTGATGGAATTTACAGTCCTTCAACTTTAGATACTCTTAAGTTATATGAATTATAGACAATTAATTTAATAGGTAATTCATAGAAATTATTTAATACTAATGAAATACACGTATTTGATGGTGATTACAATAAGTTATATATTCCAACGGCTTTAGGTGTAAATAAAGGTGTTGATTTAAAAAAACTATATAATAGATTAAATGATGGTAAATTATTAACTGAATATTCATATTTAAATACTTTATAGAAAGTACAAATTATAAACAATCCTAATACCATACCATTAAAGGTATAGATATCTAATATAGATATTTATTCAGGATTTTTAAAATAGGCTTAGCTTTATTATAACACAAATAACAAATCAAAAACATATACTTTATTATCAACATTTGAGATTAATACTTTAACTAATCACACATAGATGAATATATAGATAGATAAATAGTTATTTGTATAGCAGTCAACACAATTTTTATTGAAATATAAAGATACAAAAAATAGGTATTCACCATAGTAGAATTTTGATATTAAAAATAATGTTATCATTGATTTACAGTAGGTATTTGCTGATGTAGTAGCTCGTGATTATTAGGATATACCTGGATAGGGTACAGTTACTGATTTTATATTTAATAATAATAATGATAACGGTATTACTGGTACAGTAGATAATTCAACAACAACACCTACTTTATCATTAGATATAGGTGATTTAAAAGCAAATACATTCGAATCAACAGTTGAAACAGGTTCAGCGCCGTTTAAAGTGTCTTCAAGTACAATGGTTAAAAACCTTAACGTTGAATATCTTGATGGTATAAGTTTAGATGGTATTATTGAACTTATACCCAATCCTGATGATTTTGATAATTTTAGTGACCATGTTTCAAGCAGTACTTCAAATAGAGTAGTAAGGTGGGATGATGGTAAATTAGCAGCTTCTACAACCTTATTTGATGATGGTTCAACTGTTAGTTGTTCAGTAGGTTTTTCAGCTTCATCAGGAATATATATTGGTTCTAATGGTTTAGAGTCAATTGGTGATATATCTGGTTCGGGTAAATTAAATATTGATGGTTCGTCTTCATTCAATAATGATATGACTGTAAACGGTTCATCTTCATTTAATAATTACATGAGTGTAAATGCTTCATCTTCATTCAATAATGATATGAGTGTCAATGGTGATATTACTATTGAACAAGGACACGGTTTATATTAGTTTTCAGATTTAAACCTTAAATAGAATATATATAAGATTAGTAATTCATTAGATCTGATTACCAACATTAATGGTGTTGGATTTGATTGGAAATAGAGTAAAATAAAAGATTATGGTATGATAGCTCAAGAAGTATAGAATTATATTCCATAGATGGTGTATTAGAAAAGTAATTATAAACAGATTAACTATATTAAACTAATACCATTTTTATTATAGGCTATCAAATAGTTAAACAACAACAATAAAATATTGTAGCAAAGACTCAATGAGTTCATAAAGGAGAAATAATGATCATGAATAAACTTTTAGATTATCTTAGTAGAAAATTAATAATATGCCTTTTACTGATGATATTTAGCACTATATTTTTAATATTTGATTTAGGTGGAACAGATTTTAAACAATGGTCTTCATTCATGCAATGGATTTTTGGTATATATGCTGTTGGTAATTCAGCACAAAAAATAAGTTATACTGTACTTAATAACAAAAAGAAATAGTAGTAGTAGGTATTATAGTAGTAGTTGAAACCTAAAACTAAAAAGGCGGTAAAATGAGTAAATACTTAGCAGCTATAATGTTTATAATTGTAATTATATTGTCGGTGGTGGTTGTTTATCAAGGTATAAATATACATAAATTAAACATTAAATCAGATAATATATATAATTAGTTTATAAATAATAAGGAAACTATAATGGATTCAGTACGTATTAACAACAAGGCTTTAAGTTTAATTTAGTATAAAATAAGTAAACTTAAAGTACAATTATCATAGTAGAAACCTATATATTATTAGATGAACCAACAAGAAATTTAGTAGTTTATGAGTTATATACTTGGGAAATATAATGATGAGTATTAAAAAATTAATAATTACAATAATACTAATATTATTCTTTAATTCACTTTTTTCATAGTATATATTGGTTTAGAAATAGAAGTTGAATAAATTTATAAATGTAGTACAATATATATAGCATCAAAAAACATTACAATAGTAGTTGATTGATTAGCAAAATAAACAAATACTATTATTAAACAACAATTTAGTACTACTAAACACACAAATAGCAGCTGATTCAACGTATATATAGAAATTAAATAAATAGATAGAAACATATAAGATTAAAAAATGGTATCAAGATCCTATTTATACTGGTATCTTAAGTTATATTTTTGGAACCGTGGTATCGATTATTTTAATCAAACTATAAGGAGAAATTAAAGTTTAATGAGAACAATTTGTATATATCCAGGAAGGTTCCAACCATTCCATAAATCACATTATGGTGTATATAAGTTTTTAGTAAATAAATTTGGTGCTAGTAATGTTTACATTGTTACATCTGATAAGGTGTAGAAGGGTAGATCACCATTTAATTTTAAAGAAAAACAAAAAATTATTAATAGACTATACGGTGTTCCAACAAGTCAGATATTATTTAATCCTCAACCTTATAAATTTAGTAATTTAAGTTCAAAATTTGATTCAGAAAGCACTGTTTTAGTGTATGTTTCAACATAGAAAGATAAACGTTTAACTGGTGGTGGCTATTTTAAAGGTGAATTACCTAAAGATCCAAAACCTTATTCTGAATAGGCTTACGTAGTAAACGCACCATTAATTAATAATCAGATTCTCGGAGTACAAGTTAGCGGAACTACAGTAAGATAGATTATGGGCTCTGAGAAACTTACTATATAGCAAAAGAAAGATCTTTTTACTAAAATGTTTGGAAGTTATGATAAAGATATATTTTATTTAATAGCTTTTAAATTAGGTGGTATAATTAAATAGATTAAACAGTTATTATAGAAATTATAGATTAAAAAAATGATTAGATAGGCTGTAAATTTAAATTCAAATATTAAATCAGATTTTGATATGTTACATTAGCATATATATGGTGTAAACAAAAAGAAAAGATTAAATTAGGGTGGTAGGGCTGGTCACATGATGCATCCATTTTAGGACAATGACCTTACATTCACTAATTTTAAAAAATTAATTAATAATACATTAAACGGTAATATTACAATTAAGAATAATGCTTCAATTAAATATGATGGCAAAAATATATTTGTATCATGGAAGAATGGTAGAATTGTATCAGCTAGACGTAAATAGCAAACAAAGAATTTTGGTGCTGGTGCTATGGGAATTAATGACGCAAGAACATTTTTCACTAAAGGTGTTGTAAGATAGGCTTTTGTTTACAGTATGATAGATTTACAACGAGCTTTTTCAAAATTAGGACAAAATAGATTAAATGATTTATTTGGATAGGGTAAAAATTGGATTAATTTATAGATTATTTATGATAAATCATCACATGATATACCATATGATCAATCAATGTTAGTGTTCCATAGTATGGTTTAGGTAAATGAAAGGGGCGAAGTTATAGGATAGTCATCAACTAATATTAGTTAGGTTTATAATGCTTTAGTATAGGTAAATGCCAACACACAAAAACACTTTAAAATAACAGGACCTTCATATGTTACTATTCCTAAAACATAGAACTTTGCTAAAGATAAAGCATATTTTTTAAAAAAATTAAATCAATTACAAGCATAGTATAATCTTAAGGGTACAGATACTATGACAGATTATCATAAAGGTTATTGGAGGAAGACTATATTAAGATATGCTGCTTCTGCTCAATATGATATACCTAAAGACGTATTATAGGGTTTAGTGAATAGATGGGGTGCTTTAGATAAATCTTTTACAGTACATGATATAAAGAGAACAATTGACCATGAGAAATTTAAATAGTGGGCTTTAAGGTTTGATAAAGCTGATCACATGATATAGTATAATGCTAATAAATTTAAGTGGGAAGTATTATTCTTATAGTTGGGTGCTACAGTACTTAAGAACTTATCTACATTTATGATAGCTAATCCTGATAATAGTATAAAGAAAATAAAAGCATAGTTGGATGATACTATTAAATTAATATATGATTCAAAAGATGTTGAAAACATAGCAAAAATGTAGACACAATTAAAAAAACTTGAAGCAATTGGTGGTGTCGATGCTATATTACCTGTAGAGGGTATAGTTTTTGATTTTAACGGTTCGAAATACAAGATAACGGGAGCTTTTACACCTGTACATCATATTTTATCATTAATTAGGTTTGCTAAGTAATAAGTAATATGGTTGAGGTTGGCACTATAAAACAATGTTAGTATTGTAAAAAATAGCATGATGGTACATACGGCTCAGGAAGGTTTTGTTCAGTTGATTGTGCTAATAAATCACGTACATATAGACGAAATAGAACAATAGCATTTAAAAGACGTAAAGGTATATATAACAAGTCTTTTACACCAAAGACATCTAAACTATAGAACAATGTTTCATTGAACTTATCAAGAATGGGTATTCATCATTAGACACAATATAAAGTTGGTAAATTTTATTTTGATATTAGAATAGGAAGGGTTTTAATTTAGATTAATGGTACTTTTTGGCACGCAGATCCACGTGTTTATAAAGCTACAGATTTGGTATAGTATCCTGGTAGAAAAAAGCGTGCTAGTACCATATGGAAGCGTGATAATGATAAGAGGTTGTTTGCCATGAAAAAGGGGTATAAAGTTATGTATTTATGGTAGTCAGATATCAACAAGATGAATCCGATACAATTGGCTGAAACAGTAAAGAAAATGGTCGGTTTAGGTGTATATGGAGTAGACAACAATTAGAAACAACAACAAGATAAAAAATTAAAAAACTACAAGGAGAAAATAATTTTATGATTATAAACGGTTTAATAATATCATTATTAATATTAAACGTTGGATTATTATTAACATTAAATCGATCAAATAAAAAACAGATTATTAGGGTGTAGCTAATTACTAGCTATTTTTAGACTAAAATTAATATCATGATTGATCAGATTAATGAAAAACAACGATTGATCAACAGTTTACAGTAGAATAGTAGCAAGCTTGACAAAGCTATTAAAAAGCTTAAAAAAGATTGTGTTGAAAACAATAATAATAATTAATTAAAAATAAAAAAGGAAGGTTAAATTTTGGCTGAAAACAAAGTAAAATTTACATTTTAGAACTTAAACAACATTTTAAAGACAGGTAATGAGTAGTTGATTCAATTTGAGAATAAACAACATTCAGTAGCTGTCACACGTGATTAGAACCTATAGAATAAGTTATTTGTGGACTAGTCTGGTGAATTATATGTAAGAAAAGAAGGTAAAAGAGACTATAGTATATCTAAAGAAAAATATGGTTTAATGCCTCATTTTTGTCCACAATGTAAAAGAATCATGGGTAAAAAACAATATGATTCATTCTTTTGGACTGTACATAAGATGTGTTATGACTGTTCAATGAAATTATAGTTTCAAATGTAGCGTGATGGTACATTCGAATAGTATGCCAACAATTATGTTCGAACTAAAGTTATTAATACATGTAACGAAGCTATAGCTTTTTATTAGTAGGCTAAGAATCAATCTTCAAGAAGTGTTGTTATTAATTAGTATGGTAATACATAGAATTGGTCTGTTGAGGATGAGTAGCAGTTCAGAACTACAATTGACAAGGTAATTAATTAGATTAAACAGTATAAAGATTAGGCTGTTAAATATTTTGATTAGCGTATGCAA
>CAYYEN010000036.1:0-12161 GCA_964470795.1 uncultured Spirochaetaceae bacterium
TACGACTAGTCATCCTCTCAAAGTCTTTTCTGCTGTAGAGTAAAAAGAGTACACCATCTTTAACAAGATACACATTATCGGTATCTTCTGCCTCTTTAATTTCAAACCCTAAAACTTCTTTGTAGAAGCGAATCATGCTTGGCATATCTATTACAAATAAGCCAAACCCTTCAAGTCTCATGCCTTACTCCTTTACACCACATCTTATATAATGACCTTCTTGAACAGAAGCAAAGGTTGCAACTAAACAAGAGATAATTATCAAATAATCTAGAATTCCCAAGTTTAACAAAAGAGGAATTAGAAATAATATAAATCCAGTTACTTTATTAGCGCTAGTGTGTAACATCACAAACTTCTTTTGATAATAATAGCCAAAACAAATATTACTTACTCTTATTAAGAATATTAAAGCTATCCAAATAAGGCTGTAAAGCGGAAAGTTTACTGTCCTAATAACTTTTACCAACACAATAATTAGAAAGGTAAAGTCTGCAAGACTGTCTAAAACAGAGCCCAAATTGCTCACACCATTAGTCTTTCTTGCAATTAGACCGTCCGCCATATCAGATAACCCACAATAGCTGTAGACAACATAAAACTCTGTTGTAAAGGGCTTTAAGAAAAGCAGTACAAGAGAGAAAACCAGTCTTGAAAAAGTTATAAGATTAGCAAGCTGTTTCATTTTTTAAGCAAGCGCTCGAGTACTTTGGTATCTAAGAGTAAATTCACAGTTTCAAAGCATCCCTTATAAAAGAGTGCAAAGTTATTGAAAACACAAGGGAGTGCTTTTGCATCCTTTAGAGTCTCAACCTTAATGAAGTTATACTTAACACAATGGTCTAAACAGTATTGTTTTACGGTCTCAATACTTTGATTAATAAACGGACATTGCTCATCAAAATAGATAGTTAACTCAGGGCTTTCAATTCTCCCTTTTTTAGCCTCAGCGGTAAATTGAGGAACAGTTTTATCAAAAGAGAGAGCTAATAGCTCATAGCCATAAGCTGTCTCATCTACCTTAGTAAAGCCAAACTTTTTAGCAAAGGCTTGGTCTGTTAACCAATGCTTTTGCTTAACGGAGGAGAGAAGACAGAGTCCACTCTTTCCTTTAGCTCTTGCATCCTCTATTGAATAGTTTAATAATTCTCTACCATACCCCTTTCCTTTGCAAGTACCGCTTACCCACAGACAGTAGATATACAAATAGTTATCACCCACTATTGGAACCCATGCATTTTCAAGCGGTGCATACTCAATAAATACCGGCTCTTTTACATCAAGCTTACGAAAGACATGGCCCTCTTTTAATCTATCCTTGAGCCAAGCTCGTTTCGCCTCCACTCCAGGATGCAGTTTAGTAGTGCGCACTATACAACTTAAGTGTTCAGTTGCAATATTGTCCTCAGTTAGATTAATAAACTTAGTGCTTTCCATTATTATGCCCTTATAACCTAAATACTAAACTCTTTTTCTCAATTTGAAAAATACTATTGTAACACAAATAAAAGAGAGTAGTTGTGCAACTATTACACGAACTATCATAAAAGAATCTGTACCGCTAGAAGAGGTAACATGAAGAAGATTAGTTGCCACCAAGTTGTTAAAGAGATGATCCGCAAGTCCCATCCAAAGAGAGCCAGTTAAGCTCTTAAGGAAACTCCATTTAACACTCATCAAGAAAGCAAGAATCAGATAGCCAAAACACATCAAAATAGAAACTGCTAAACTCATTGAACCTTCTAAAAGACCTTGAAGTGGAAGAGAAAAATGCCATACTCCAAACAGTATTGCAGGAATTATTATTGCAGTAGTAGAAGAATGTTTTTTCTCAATTAATAGAGGATAAAGCCCTCTAAAGGTCCCCTCTTCCATAACTACATTGATAAGGTTGAAAAAGGTACACATTAGAACGAAAAGCAGCCCAGTATGACGCACTTCACTCCCTGTTAGTGAAAAGCCACTTACAAAAAACTCAAAACGAGGTATCTCTCCTTGTGCCTTTATAATAAGAAACTCGACCATATAAGAGACTGTAAAAAACACAACACCCATAAGAAAACCATAAAGGATGAATTTAATACAATTCTTACCTTTAAAGCCAATATCCTTCCAGTTACTTGAAAGGATATGTAAGACTAAAGCTAATAGAACAATACCAAAGACTTTGTTGATAAAATTCTCACCTACAATAGTTTGGTCTGTTTTTATTACCAGGCATTCAAAAAGTTGTACTGCAAAGCAGATGGTAAACAAAATAATACAAAAGATAATTGGGTAATTAATTAATTGTTTCTTCATATCTCCTTCTCTCATCATCTTCTTGAAGTAGAGCTTAGGAGAAAATGATTATAATATGTTTTACCACCTAGAATTATTTTTTTCAAGCCTTCAATATGTTTAAATCAAGCTTTAATTTTATCATTATTCAAAGTCCTAGCAATCTATTTCCGTTCTCACAACTTGTGTAGATTTCATCATATTTCTTTTCAATTAGCTCATTGAAGGCTAGAGTTTTCTTTCTCTTTATAAAAGAAAAACAAAAATAAGGAAGGATCCATGTAATAAGACCCAGAATTCCAAACACAACGCTCAAAAGCATATTAGGAACAGGTGCAGAAATTGCAAATACAGCGCCTGCCATAAATACACATCCAATTACTCCAATACTATAGGCAACAACAGAAGCGAGTGCTGTCTTTTTACTTTCAAGTGAGACTACTTCTTTAACAAGAGAATCAAACTGCTGTTCAAGCCTTATAAGCTCTACTTTGTTAATTAATTTTCGGTCTCTTTTTAAACGAAGTGTAATCTGTCCCACGGTAAGCGCACTTGTTGGCTCACTATCTAAAATCCAACCATAATTACTAAGGCCATCGATATAAACAGATTTCATCTGTTGACTAACGGTTATTGTTTTATATTCATAGCCGATAAAATTATTCTCACTCACTTCTATTATCTCCTACTTAACTAAAACCACTTTCAGTCTTTAATACCTTTTATAACTGGTATCAAGCCTAAAAGAATTGCAATTCCAATAATGCCAACAATAACACCTACAATTGATTTTCCCCAAAAGAGGACCATGCACATACCAACTCCAAGTGTTAGTATTCCGATAGCGGCTAATAAGAAAACTAATACAGTTCTTTTATCAAACGTTATTGGAGTTTTATTCTCCATCTTTCTCCACACCATTATTGTGACTATTGCCAAAATTAAGCCTATACAGCCCATAATGATTCCAGGTATAAAAGCATAAAATTCTGTAACCATCGTCATACACATACCTAAGGCGAAAAACACAAGTGCAAGGAAACCTAAAATCATTGCGACTAAACTACTCTTTTTCATATATTTACCTCGTTAATATTTAGGATGACTACTCATCCTTTTGTTATCTTTACTATATAAAGTCTTTGTATAAGAATTGCGTGAATACTGTTGCTCTAATGTAAAAACAAAATATTTCTTAACTTTTTTACTATAATTATTATAGAGTCTCGAACTTCTCACCTTTCATAACTTCATCACTATACAATTGACGTGGAAGAATATTAGGATAGGCATGCCACTGTCTAACTGATAATCCACCTCTACCCTCTGTTAAAATCCTTTTTCCCCCATTGTTAAAAGTAAAAGTTCCTTCTGTCTTATCAAAAGAGAGAGTTGCAACAGGATTATCTGGTACTTGAAAGGTAACTCCCCAAGTGGTTGCATTACCAACATGAGCATTTATCTCATAAATACCATCTTCAACACTAATACGAATATTATAATGAGTTGGAATAAAACCATCTAATGGTCTTAAGAAGACCCAATCTGAATGGGTTATAATCATATCACCTTCTGGGTAATGTTTTTGTTTTCTAAATCATATAAAGAGAAATCTTTCTTTCCGAGGCGCATATCATACATGGAAGAATGCATTTCGTTAAAGGTAACAAACCCCCAATCTTCCCATCCTCCAAGCTCAGCAGCTGAGGAATCAACTGCAACATAGCGCTCTCTAATGCCAGTACCCTTCACCTTAACTTGTTTTCCCTTATACCAAAAACTACCTTCAACGTCTCCTGCCCAATTATAGCCATACGTGATGGAATGTTGAGTTAGGTAAGAAGGTGTCTCTCTGCCATACCAGAGTGGAAAACCATGTGGTCTATGATAAAGATCTGCTTTATAAACACAATCCATGGACTCGATATGAAAATGCCAAGAATGATCTTCAAAGCATTCAACAGAATACTCTTTTCCACATTGGATTAAGATACTATGAGCCTTATTTATAATTTCTAGTCTTCCTTGAGGGTAATGAATCATGCGCTCAAAGAGCATACCAGGATAATTCGCAACCTTGTAAATCGAATTAGAAAGTTGTTTTTCAGAACCAAACCCTTTTGCTATATTCATTGTAACAAGGTCCAGTTTTTCTACTGCTAATGATAGTATGGAACCACCAATTGAGTAAAATTCTCCATCATCTCCGGTAACAGAAAATTGATAGAGCCAATCAAGAAAGCCACTACGAATGTCTTCCTTTACACCCTTTCTAGCATCATCTACTAAAGTAACCTCTGGATTATTAATTTTCATAAAATTATAAGTACCTCCTATGTACTAGGTACTTGTAATAATAAATATCAATTGTTTATAAATTGCATGAAAACTGTTTTCATAATGCTAATTTTGATTAATTATTGCAAATTTACTTATTTTTTTATTTGCTAGAAGAATCATAAAAAGCCCCATACAAATTAAAAAAAAACAGACAACAGAACCAGTTATAGTGTTCATAAATTGCTGCTTTTCAATTTCCATAGAATTATTTCCAAAGGATGCAAACATTGCTGTTTGCAACGACAAAATTGCTACAAGAGAAGTTGCAAAGCTAATACACTTAATAGCTATAATAGACGGTGTATGTTTTTTTCTTTTTTTACTCATATAAATTATTGATTTTATAAAACAGTAAAAGTCATAAATAGCCACAACGTAGATTAATACACCATTATAAGAAAAAGTATTGCCTTCTTTAATTATTAAAATAACTACTCCCTGTAAAGCAAGAGTTAAAAGAACTATAAAATGACCACATACTCTAAAAGTCTTCCACTCTTTAAAGCTCTTTTCTTTTTCATCCTTAAGGATATTTATCTTGCGAGTTGTGAAAAGTATCCCAAATTTGGTAATACACAAAAGGAAATAATACCCTGCAAGGGCACATAACCAGATTGAAGAGAAAAATACCCCCGCCATTGCTTTTGAGAGCGCTAACAAACTGTTAAATAAAAGCGATAAATAGCCAAATACTATTGTTCTATAAGCATAATTATCTATTAAACGGCCAGCAAAATAGTGCTGATGAACTTTATTAGATAAAATGTTCTTCAAATTATAGTTACTAAAGAAGTTGATTATTGCCCAAACTGCTAAAGTTAGAAATACGGCAGCTCCTATATAAATAAAATAAACTAAAGCTTTACTTAGTTGATTATCGACCTCAGTTGCTATAATAATCATCGAAGCAGTAGCAAAAATCACTGCACCACTACAAGAAAGTAACAGTGGTGGTTTAAAGTCTTTAATTTTTGAAAAAAGCTTCATTTTTAAGAATTCCCTTATTTTGTAACTGGCAATACAACTTTAAAAGTACTCCCTTTTCCTATTTCACTAACTACCGTAATAAAACCACCTGAGTAGTCTAAAACCTTACTTACCAGCGTAAGGCCTAACCCATTACCTTCTGTAGAATGGGAGGTATCACCTTGGTAAAACTTATCATAGATATGTTTCATTGTTTCTTCGCTCATTCCACACCCCGTATCAGAAATCTCTACTGTTGTATAGGTTGAATCTGAATATTGGCGAATCGAAATACTACCACCCTCTGATGTAAATTTGATCGCATTTGCTATGAGATTATTCCACACTAATTTCATTGTCTCTTCATCAGCATTGATTATTGACCGATCCTCCATCTCAACGTTGAGCTCTAGATTTTTCTTTACCCATAATGATTCAAAATTAAGGACACATTCAGATAACTGACCACAAAGATCAAAATTAGTATATTCATAACAAATTCTTTGATTTTGCAGTTTATTAAGCTTGAGAATATTTGTAACTAGGGTATTTAATCGAGAGGCTGCATCAAAAAGCGAATTTTGATACCGTTTTCGTTCTCCATCACTTAGTTCAGGATTTTGTAACATTGTGATATAATTACAGATTACAGCTAAGGGTGTTTTTATTTCATGGGAGACATTTGCAATAAAATCATTTTTGAGAGTCTCAATAGAACCAAGCTCTGCTACCATGGTATTGAAATCTTGAAACATAACATCCAAGTAATCCACTTCATTACCAACATGAGAGGGAACAAGATAGATAGAGAAATCACCCTCAGCAACACATTTTGCACCCTTACTCAATTTCTTCATTGGTTCATCATAAGTTTTCTTAATCTGATAATTAGTTATTAATAGAAATATAATTGAGACTAAGGCCCAATAGCCCATAACAATAAAAACTTGTAAAAAGTTAGGTAAAATAGCAAAGAAAGAAGCTGTAATAATTCCCATCTGAAAACCTACTAATAATAGCATTACGACATAAGTGATAATCAGTTTCTTCCAAGACCAAACTTTCTTTTTAATTCTTTTATCTTCACTCATTTTATTATCGAATTTCATTGAAGTACCGCCTTATAACCCAACCCATGTATTGTAACAATCTTAAAACCTATACATTGGGAAAACTTTTCTCTTAATTTGGCAATATAGATATCTACCGCTCTTAAACTAGTATTACTATCTAACCCCCAGAATTCATCCATCAAATAATTTCGAGTAAAACTCTTATTTGGATAAGAAAGCAATTTAAACAAAATATTGAATTCACGTACCGTTACAGGAATCTCTTCACCAGTCACCGTCACAGCCATTGCTTCAACATCCATTGTTAAGTTTCCGACAGTAAGCTGTTTATCTTGAACTATTTGATATCGTCGAAGTATTGCTTTAATTCGTAAGTCAAGTTCTATCGGGTCTATTGGTTTAACCATATAATCATCAATTCCAATCTTAAAACCTCGTTGTTTAGAGCTTAAATCATCGCGTGCAGTCATAAAGATAATTGGAAGGTTCTTATTAACTCTTCGAATAGACTCTGCAAATTCAAAGCCATCAATTTCACTCATCATAATATCTGAAAGTACAAGGTCATATAAGTTATTGTACATTTCTAAAGTTGCTTCTTTTGCAGATAAGCACCCCTTAGTTTCATATCCATGATTATTAAGAAATTTGCAAATGAAAAAATTAAGGTTTACATCATCTTCAACTACTAATATGTGAATCATTTAAAAAAGTCTCCTAACAAGTTTTTATATAGTATAATAGTCAATTGTTTATTATTTGTTTGCATTTCAGGTTATTTTTATAAAAATTATATAATAGTTAATTTTTGAGGTGCCTCTTTGTTAGTGCCCTCAATAGCTGGCTAATAGTTGCTCATGATAAAGGGCTAAAGTGTTAACTTAATTTCACACTTGTAAGGTAGCAAGCCTTAGGAATTAAGAAATCTTTTAGAGAACTTGCAACAGATTTTGATGTTTTTGGAAACGCTATTTGAAAAATGGCAAAGAATAGAAAGTCTTAACAAAATTAAGATATAATAGAAATTTAGATTAGATTCTTAAGCAAACAAACAACATTTTCAACTTGACTAATTATTACATTAATATATTGACTTTTACAAAAATGAATATGATTTATTTTATCTTGCTCCTAGGGCTTGGAACAGATTTACCATTCTCCCATCTATTGATTGTAGTAAAACTGACATGTAAAGCATCAGCTAGTTCACTTTGAGTAAATCCCAACTCAGAGCGTAGCATTCTCATATTATCCCCTCATTTTTAAGCAAGCGCTATATAAATCGCTATATTTTTAGTATCAGGGGAAAACACTTATCCTTTCAATAATTATTTATATTCTTTAAGTTGCTTGCTGAAATATTAATTAGACTTTATTGTTTTTCGAATTAGTAATTCATACATTGCAACCATTAGAAAAAGTATAGCAAGTAAATACATCGTCAATAGTGATACAGAAAGGGGGGTAGCAATAAGACCAAAGGCTGGAGGCATAATGAAAGTTCCTATATAAGCACTTGCCATTTGTACACCAATAATTGCTACTTGACCCCAATCACACCACCTTACGTACCGTCCGATATACGGTGGTTCAACTAAATGAAAACCAAATTTCTTTTGTACAAAGTTCTTGTGGCTCACTATTAGTTACTTCATCTGGAATAAAACTTCCTAGATATGCACTAATTGCCCAATATCTATTACTTGAATAGAATTGAATTTTAGATACAAAATGCAGCATAGAGCGGAACAATCTTTTTATCATCTTCAAAGCCAAAGTTTTTGGCTGAAAGCTTAATCGCATAATTAGGCTTATAAGTTTCCATATACACCTTCAAGCTCTTTGCTCTGGTGTTGTCGGCACTCTTTACCTCAATAGGAATCAGTTGTCCTTCAATCTGAATGACAAAATCAATTTCTGCTCCACGCTCAGATTCCCAATAGTAGGTGCTGTACCCGTTTGTGGTAAGTTGAACATTGACATAGTTTTCAGCCATACCACCCTTGAAGTCATTCAGCTCTTCCACCATATAGAGAATATCGTTTGCAACTAACTCCTTTTTGGCACAGAGCAAACCTAAGTCTGAAACATAGATTTTGAAAGCATCAATATCACGGTAGTTTTCAAGCGGTTTCTTGATTTGCTCTACCTTGTAAACTTGCGAGACAATACCGGACAAACAAAGCCATTCAATTGCGTTTTCAAACTCGGAAGCTCTGCCGCCTTTTTTAATCAGTTTGTATTGGAAACGGGTGTTTTTCCTAGAAAGTTGAACGGTAATATTATCGTATGTAAGTTTTGTTTTCTTGATTTCATTAAGGTTGTTATACTTACTCATATCATTCAGATAACTTGCAAGAATGGTATCCTGCGTATGACGGACGAGAATATAATCCTTCGTTTGGGAAAACTGCATCACGCACTCCGGCATACCACCTATAATAAGGTACTGGCGATAAAGCTGCATCGCCGCATCGTGTAAAGCAGAAGGAAGTGGAGAATTACAGGCAAAGCTGTCCTTTATTTGCTTTACCAGAACATCTTCGCCTAAAGCCAGCATAAATTCCTCCATATCCATAGGATAAAGCGTTTTAATATCCACCTTGCCTACTGGAAAAGAAAACTTGGCTCTGTTGACTGCCACACCGAGTAAGCTACCTGCCACAATGATATGGTAATCTGGTGCGTCCTCACAAAAGTATTTCAAGCTTGTCAACGCTCTTTCGCAAAGTTGTACTTCATCAAATACAATAAGCGTTTTTTCCTTGACTATTGTCAGCCCTACAATATGCGAAAGAATGGGGATCAGATAATCAGGGCTAATATTCTCATCAAAGGTTTTATTCAGCTTTGGATTTGTTTCAAAATTGAAGTATGCTACATTCTCATAATGAGTACGCCCGAATTCTAGTATAGAATAAGTTTTGCCTACCTGTCTTGCTCCTTGCAGAATAAGGGGCTTGCGGTGTCCGCTTTCTTTCCATGCTTCTAAAAAGCTCATAATTTTTCTATACATAATCAGCCATCCTTAAAGGTACTAATCATAGAATAATACCTATTCATGTATATTTCAATGTAATATTTTTAATTTTTTACATTATATTACATGATTATTTTAGCAAATTTGTCAATTTTTAGCATGTCTACTGCAAAAATTATCTTTCTTCTGTAAGCATCACACCAAAGCGTATTAATAAAGAGGAAAAGATCTCCCGAGTTTAGGACTGGCTAAAAAAAAACTCAAAACCCTATTTGCTTTATTTATTCAAGGTTTTTGGACTAAAAAAAAGTGATTAAAAAATTCACGATGTGTATGGTAATATCTATTTTAGTAAAGTTATCATTAGGAATACCTGCTTGTTATCAAGTTGAATAAAAAAAAGAATCTTTAACAATCGTCACTTTGATTGTTTTTTCCTTACTAACACCAGATTCAAAAGGTAAGGAAAAAATAAGAGTTGTTCGCGGAAAGTTATCAACTGACTGAATAAAATTAACTGTATAATCTGAAAAGCGATAGATATAGTCTAAATCGCGCTCTTGAGTTACAGGGTTGCAGCTGATATAAACAATCTTCCGAGGTGCCATCTTAATCGTTCACCTAAGCCTGAGCTTTTCTTTATTTACAGAAGGTACAATACCTAAATTATGAACCTTATCTTTTTATAAATTTCAAATTGTCTTTGAAGTTCTTTTTCCTCATTCTGAAAAAGACCCTTTGCCTCCAAAATTCTCTCTATAGCTTGAGACGGATCCATTGTATGGTAAGGCAAGAATAGTTCTCTTAGTTCCTTAGGTTTTACCAATTTATAAACTTGAAGAGTGGATAATTCATAAGTAAAAGAAAAAAAGCGATAAACATAGCCTATCCAGTACAATTCATTCTTTGAGTATTTAATTGAGCCATAACTCGACACCCCATACTCTTCTTCAACTCTATCTATTACATCTTTTGCTTGTAAGTTCATTTGAAGGAAATCAGTACTGTCCATGTAAATAGCAATTTGACTATTCATGAATCTTCTTATAAAGATCTCAGAACTCATCTTTGTTGACTCAAAAGAAGCTTCAAAACTTTCAGCTTGCAATTTACAAAGTAATAAGCCATCGCTATCAATCTTTCTTATTTGCTCATCTGTTTTCATAGTTAAACCTTCTTATTTAAAAATCTCATCAATATAAAGCCCTTTTCCTCTATATTGGCGTCTTGATAGTTTAACTTTATCATCTCCAAGTAAAGCATTTGAGGATCTAATATTTTTATAATATTTCCTTTCACTATCTGACACATATGTACGTTCAACAAGTTTTGCATTTTTTATTGCTTTTCCACTAATAAGGACATACTGGTAGCCTAAATTTGTAGCAGCTAAACAATGCTTACATTGTTCATCTGTAATCTCACCCTCTATAAAAGAGTTAATGATACTAAACATTCGGTTATCTGCAATGGGCGCAATGATATAATCACAGTCTCTAGAATCTTTTATTAGGTTATCTATCATAGGATGTGAGTTATATCGATTTAACGTGCCTCTATAATAAGCAATAGTCAGCATCCATTCTTGATCAACATTATACTTTTTACCCTTAAGATTAGAACAGTCAAAATCAATATAATAGACACAAGAATTATCATACCCCGAGATAAAAGATATTGCTTGAGCATACTGCTCTCCAAGATAGAAACCTTGTCCAAAATCATTGTTAATTCGACCTTTAGTTAAATCGATAGCACCTTCAATACTGCTTTTAGCTCCATGAAAAAGAAGTTTATGGTCAATATCAATTCTTTCATTCCACATCATTTCCTTGAGTTTCCCCAAGTTAATCCTTTTATCAAAGGCATAGCTATAAACCTTTTCCATAAGCTTTGTAGAGGCAAGGGTTTCTTTTAGTTCATTACGAGATATCGTAATTTGCTGAACCTTAAGCTGAAGAGCTAATTCAGATTGAGTAATTCCCAATATCTCTCTAATTGCTAACAAATCTTTTGCAAATTCAAAATTCATTTTTATCCTTAGATATTTATAGCATCCAAATAACAAACAGTCAAACTATTCTATATAATATTACTTAAACAAGTTTCGTAAGCAATATCTCTCTTCTGAGCCCAATCGCTCAGTTATATTTTGCAAAGTTAAAGAAAATCTCTTAATCAGACCATAGCGCTTCGACAAGCTTGTACCACTTTTGAAAGTAAAGGAGTCTTTCAATTCACTGGCTGCTGTCTTCTTAGCCTTCGTTGTTACTACACCTATTCTGTGCGTTATTGTAGCTTCTTGCACGACTAAGACCTCACACAGCAAGAATGTGTGTATGATAACATCTATTTTAGGAAAGTTATCATTAGGAATTCCCGATTGTTATCAAGTTGATAAAAAAAAGAATCTTAAACAATCGTCACTTTGATTGTTTTTTCCTTACTATCAATAAATTCAAAGGTAAGGAGAAAAAAAGAGATGCTAAAGATGTCTCTAGTAAGTACTATAAAAACAGCTC
>CAYYEN010000037.1:0-3332 GCA_964470795.1 uncultured Spirochaetaceae bacterium
GCGCCAGAGGCGAATTGGAAATCACCACCGTAAACCAGGAATTCCTGAAAGACGGAGAGCTTAAAGTACAACTTCTGGGCAGGGGATTTGCCTGGCTGGACACCGGCACACACGATTCACTGAGCGAAGCAAGTACTTTTGTAGAAGTAATTGAAAAAAGACAAGGCCTCAAAGTAGCCTGTCTGGAAGAGATTGCCTACCGAAAAGGTTGGATTAATGATGATAAGTTACGGGAACTTGCCCAACCGATGATAAAAAATCAGTACGGACAGTACCTGCTTAAATTGATAAAGGAATGAACGTAATTAAAACAGAGATAGATGGGGTTGTAATTATTGAACCCAAAGTTTTTGGCGACGAACGCGGTTATTTTTTCGAATCTTTTTCTTCCGCACGTTTTGAAGAGGAGGTATGTAAAACAACCTTTGTACAGGATAACGAATCGAAATCAAGCTATGGAGTATTAAGGGGACTGCATTTCCAGAAAGGAAAATATGCGCAGTCTAAATTGGTACGGGTGGTGTTCGGTAAGGTGCTGGATGTGGCTGTGGATATCCGTAAGGGTTCGCCAACGTTTGGCAAACATGTGGCCGTGGAGCTGACAGACGAAAACAAGCGTCAGCTGTTTGTGCCTCGTGGATTTGCCCACGGATTTGTGGTGCTGAGCGAAATAGCTGTTTTCCAATACAAATGCGACAATCTGTATGCTCCGCAGGAAGAAGGGGCTATAGCCTGGAACGACCCGGCAATCGGGATTGACTGGAAAATTGATCCGTCTGTTGTGATGTTGTCTGAAAAAGACAAAAAACATCCGTTCTTAGCCGATTCTGATTACTTGTTTGATTTTAATGAAAATCTTTATGAATAAAAATATATTAATTACCGGTGGTGCCGGTTTTATTGGTTCGCATGTGGTTCGTTTGTTCGTTAACAAGTATCCTGATTATCACATCATCAATCTGGATAAGCTTACCTATGCCGGAAATCTGGCCAACTTGAAAGATATTGAAGACAGACCGAACTATACATTTGTAAAAGCGGATATCTGCGATTTTGAAACGATTTGCAATGTGCTTGAAAAATATGAGGTGAATGGTATTATTCACCTGGCTGCAGAGAGTCATGTTGATCGCAGCATAAAGGATCCGTTTACATTCGCGCAGACCAATGTTATGGGTACCTTGTCGTTGCTGCAGGCTGCCAGACAATACTGGAACGGGGTGTGGGAAGATAAGATGTTTTATCATATTTCGACCGACGAGGTATATGGCTCTTTAAGTAATGAAGGGTTCTTTCTGGAAACGACCAAATACGATCCGCACTCACCCTACTCTGCTTCAAAAGCATCGAGCGACCATTTCGTGAGAGCTTTCCATGACACCTATGGAATGCCTACATTGGTTACCAATTGCTCCAACAATTACGGTCCGTATCAATTCCCCGAAAAATTGATTCCATTGTTTATTAACAACATCCGCAACAATAAGCCTCTTCCGGTTTACGGTAAAGGAGAAAACGTGCGGGACTGGTTATATGTTGAAGATCATGCCCGGGCAATTGATGTTATTTTTCATAAAGGCAAAATTGCCGATACATACAATATCGGTGGCTTTAATGAATGGAAAAATATTGATCTGATAAAGGTTATCATCCGCACAGTAGACCGCTTGCTGGGACGCGAAGAGGGAACTTCGGAAGCGCTTATCACCTACGTGACCGACCGCGCCGGGCACGACCTTCGTTATGCAATCGATTCAAATAAACTGAAAAATGAACTGGGCTGGGAACCTAGCCTGCAGTTCGAGGAAGGTATTGAAAAGACAGTTAGATGGTACCTGGATAATCAGGCATGGATGGACAATATCACCTCAGGAGAGTATGAAGACTATTATAAAAGCATGTATAAAGTGAGCTTATAAATGTTTAAGAGACTTCTATCAAGTTCAAGTCCCCGTACTGCCAAAGCCAAAAAGAATGTAATAGTTTCTTTGGGAGTAAAAGGGATTAGCATTCTTATCTCTCTTGCTTTCGTCCCTTTATTACTTTCCAACTTAAATACTGAACGGTATGGAATATGGCTTACCCTTACTTCTGTACTGTCGTGGATGAGCTTTTTTGACATCGGTTTAGGGAACGGGCTAAAAAACCAATTAGCAAGTTGCTTTGCTAATAACGACCTGAACGGTGCCAGAAAAGCAATCAGTACAGCCTATCTTTCCATGGGTATTATTACTTGCATTAATATTGTTGTTTTTATTATTGTAAGTAACTATATCAATTGGGATGTTTTTCTTAACTCTCCAATTTCAATGAGAGGAGAATTAAAAGTATTGGTGACCTGTGTTGTCTGCTTTTTTTTCATTCAATTATGGCTAAATCTGATATGTACAATACTGGATTCTCTCCAGATGCCTTCGCTTACAGGTATCATATCTACCTTTGGACAGCTACTGGCTTTTATACTGGTATTTGCGGTCTCCAGAATAGATAATCAAGCTACACTACTTATATATGGAATATGCATTTCAATATCTCCTGTAGTAGTAATTGCGATAAGTACTGCTCTGATTTTTTTTAAGACCAGCAGACATCTTGCTCCAAGTTTTAAACTGTATGATAAAACGTTAGTAAAAAGAATGTTTAGTCTGGGGGCCAAATTTCTCCTCATCCAACTTACGGCCATTATGTTGTATCAGACTAATAATTTTGTCATTGCACATATAGTTGGCAATTCGGATGTTACTTATTATAATATTGCATTTAAATATGCAGGAATAATTCAAATGATATTTACAATTATCATTTCACCAATATGGGTAGCCTCAGCTGATGCATACACCAAAGGTGATATTTTGTGGATTAAAAATATTATAAATAAGCTGAATAAAATATGGCTCCTTTTCTTTTTTATATCTATTATCCTGGTGCTTGCTGCTCCGTACGTGTATGAATTATGGTTGGGAAAAGATATTAAAATCGACCCTGTTACAACCTCTCTGCTTTTCGTATACTTCTTACTTAGTATGAAAAATGGGATATATTGTAATATTATCAATGGGTTTGGGAAGATTACGCTTCAATTCTATTTGACAGCTATAGAGGTTGTTATACATATCTCTCTATCTATAATCCTTGGTAAAATTTTAGGTTCAAATGGCGTTATAATTTCAATGTGTTTAATTATGTTACTTAATTATATATGGATGCCATTGCAATGCAACCGCATTTTAAACGGAACAGCAAAAGGAATCTGGAATAAATGATATGAATAAGACTGTAATACTACTTACTGCTTGTATAAATCCGAATGGGATGAGCTATACTGCCATTCA
>CAYYEN010000037.1:3342-11983 GCA_964470795.1 uncultured Spirochaetaceae bacterium
ACCAGACAATATACTGAAGCTTTGGATTTTTATTTACAAAACAGCCATTTAAAAATTGTATTTGTCGAAAACACATTATATGATATAAGTTCTTCTTATAAACAATACATAGCGGAAAACAGATTGGAGTGTCTTTCCTTTGCCGGCAATACCTTCTCACGGGAATTGGGCAAAGGATACGGTGAGGCTGAAATTATTAAATATGCCCTGGAGCATTCTTCTTTTATTAAAGAGGCTGATTATATCGTAAAAATTACCGGAAGATTGATTCTTCGGAATTTAAACAACATTCTGGGAATAACAAACCTCTTGTATGCGGGCAGAAAAAATGGCGTTTCGGTTGACGTAATAGACGAACATATTGCCGAATCAAGGGTAATCATTGCTAGTTTTGATTTTTATTCAACCTTTTTTATTCCCAATATGAACCAGATAAATGATTCGTCTGGCTACTATTTTGAGCATTTATTGGTTAGTTCAATTAAAAGCTGGATTTCGTCTGGTAATATTTTTATCCCGATTCCGGTATTTCCCCAATTTGTAGGATATTCCGGCAGTACCGGGATAGAATATAAATGCGACAATATTTTGAAAAACAATCTATATACGCTCAAAAAGAGTGTTATTAATTATTTTAGATACAAATACAAGCGATAGATGAAAAAGAACGATATTGTAACTGTGATTACAATTGTGTACAATAACGTAAGTTGTATCGAAACAACATTAAAAAGTGTTCTGTCTCAGTCATACAAAAATATAGAGTATATCGTTATAGATGGTGCCAGTACGGATGGAACGCTTAACATTATAGAAAAATATGCCGACCGTATTTCCAAAATTGTAAGTGAACCAGACAAAGGGATCTACAATGCGATGAACAAAGGTGTTAGATTGGCAACAGGAGAATGGATTTTATTTATCAACTCCGGAGATTCTTTGTATTCAAACGACGCAATAGAAACTGTTGTAAGAAACATACCGGATAAGGCTATTGATGTTTTGTATGGTAATGTTAACATGCAATACGCCGATAAGGAGGTTTGTCAGGAAAGCGATAATGATCTTTCTTCGTTCAGTAAATATATGCCTATATTCCATCCGGCAACTTTAGTAAAATCGTCTTTGTTAAAAGCGGCATTGTTCGATGAAAGCTATAAAGTAGCCGCAGATTATAAATTTTTCTACAACTTATATTTATCCGGAGCTGTTTTCCACAAGATAAATTGTTGTATTTCAAATTTCGAGGCAGAAGATGGGATTTCTAACAAGAATATTATTCTTGCAATGAAAGAGAATTTCAAAGTCAGGGCTCTTGAGAAGAAATATATATGGATACCGAAGTATTGTCTATACTTTATGTATATGAAGCTAATCAAGAAAAGATAAACAGGATATGCTCTATTTGCTTATTTTCCTGATATTATTGCTTTTTTCGTATAATGAAGTGTTTACTTCCAATGATAAGCTGAAGAAAACACTTTATATTGCAAGTTATTATATTCTCGTTGTTCTGGCCGGATTAAGATATGAAACAGGGGGCGACTGGCAATCTTACGCTGAAGTATTTGATATCATAGAGCCAATAAATGAAGTCATTAAAGGAAATGGGCATGTATTCGCAAATCATCAGATAGAAATTGGATTCAGGCTTCTGATTTCTATTACCAAATTTTTCTCTTCCAATGTTCAGCTGTTGTTTTTTATTGTATCATTCGGATGCTTAACATTACTATTTAAAAACCTGTCTGTTTACTCTACTTATCCTCAAACAAGTATTCTTATTTACTATTCTGTTTTGTATTTCTTTTTAGACTTCGTTACGATAAGACAAGCAATATCTGTAATGATATTCTTTTTTTCAATCCGTTTTATTCAAAATAGAAACTTGCTTAAGTATATTGCTTTAATTGTTACTGCTTCGTTTTTCCATTTAACCGCACTGCTTTTACTCCCTCTGTATTGGATTATAAACAAAAGATTCTCCAGCAATAAAGTAATTATTTTCTTTATTGCAATTAATCTAGTGTTTCTGTTTAACATTAAGTGGATGGAAGCAACATTAAATCTGGTTCTTCCTTTCTTTCTGGGGCCTGTAGCAACAAAAATAACAACCTATACAGCTGAATCGGCTCTGGTAGGAAGAGGCATTTCTATTGGATTTATTATCAATATCATTATTTTTACGTTATTAATGCTGACCAGAAGCAAAAATGATGGAAGCAAATATTATAACATATTTTTCAACCTTTTTTTATTATACGCTTTTGTATATTCCGTATTTTTTGAGATTGTAGATATCAGTAATCGCTTTAGATTATATTTCGCTCTTTCTGAATTAATTCTGTTACCGAATTTGTTTATCGCATTCGAAACCTACAAAAATAAGATCCTAATCTTTATTTTCGTTACTCTCTTTTCATTCTCCACATCAAGAAACATCTTTTTAGAGAGAACCGGAGGCTCTGCATACAATCCATATCAAAATTATATTATCTATAAAATGTTTGATATAAAGAGTACAGGTAAAGAAAGACTTGAAATAAACGATAAAGATTTTGAAGAAAATAAATAATACAAAATGAACATCTTATATATAAGTCATTCTAGTCTGGCAACCGGTTCTGAAAGTGTTCTTATTTCAACAATTAACGGAATCGAGAAAAAAGATATTGATAATCAGTATCTGGTGATACCTTATTCCAAAACAAATAATTTTAGTAAACAGATTACAAAAGGGCGTATTCTTAAACAGTATATTCTTCCGTTTAAAAGTATCGGGAACAAGACCGTGAAATCAATATGCTGTCTGATTTACAATCTATACAGCATTTTATTTATTTGTTCTATTGTAAAAAAGAAAAACATCGGCCTTGTATATGTAAATACAAGCGCCAATATTGCCGGGGCTGTAGCTGCCTGGATTTCGGGGCGAAAGGTTGTTTGGCATATCCATGAACAACCTAACAGGAACACGTCTGTTATTCCTTCTTCGTTTCAAGTTCTATATAGAGCAATGTTTTTGAATAACCGGTTTAAAATGGTTTTTACTTCTCGTAAAGCATTAGCTGGTTGGGAGAAAGAACTAAATTGTAAGATTGAGAATTATACGATCATCAATCCACCAACTAAAGAGATTATTGGCTACACCAAGCATCAGGCGGATATTTTTACGTACGGATATATTGGAACACTCGTTGAATCTAAAAATCTGATTACATTAATTGAGTGTTTTGAAAAGATTGTAAGATACTCTGAAAAGAAAACCAGGTTGCTAATTTTTGGGAGTGGTCCGTTGTTAAGTGAAATACAAGAGACAGTTAAACAATTGGATATCTCTCAATATGTAGAAATAAAGGATTTCAACAGTGATGTTTCTTCTTTCTATTCTTCAATTGACGTGTTGGTACAACCTTCTTATAATGAATCGTGGGGTATGGTAATAATCGAAGCCATCTCGCTTCAGATTCCTGCCATTATTACCAAAGAAAGTGGTGTGGCCGATATTCTGACAGACAATACTGAATGTTTATTAATAGACCCTTGCAGTAAAACAGAATTATTCGAAAAAATGAAATTGATTCTTGAAGATCAACCTCTTCGGGAATCAATCGGCAGGAACGCATACAGAAAGTATAAGGAAATGAATCTGACAAATTCATTCAAAAATTCAGTTTATAAAATTATCTATGACAAGTGAGAGTTCGGTAGCTATTGTTATGGCTACATATAATGGAGAGAAATATCTGAAAAATCAGATTGAATCAATACTTAAACAGACTTATTTAAATTGGACTCTATATATCGGAGATGATGGTTCTACAGATTCTACAAAAACAATAATAGATTATTATGCAATAAACTATACTAATATAGTAAAAGTAGATACCGGCACACAGAACCTGGGGGCTAAACGACGGTTTATGACTTTACTAGAGTCTGTACAAGCTGATTATTACATGTTTAGCGATCAAGACGATGTGTGGTTGGAAAACAAAATTGAAATATCGTTAAACAAAATAAAATCGGAAGAAACGGCTAACCCAAATCGTCCGGTCGTAGTGCATACCGACTTGATAGTTACTGATGAAAATCTGAATCATATTCATGAATCATTTTGGAAAAGGTCTAAGATTAAACCGGATGTACTCAATAACGTAAACTACCTGGGAGTATTTAACTGTGCAACTGGTTGTACTATGATTTTCAATAATCATGCAAAAAATGTATCACTTCCTATGCCTGACGTTGCGCCTATGCACGATTGGTGGGTCACGATCAACACTGCAAAAAATGGAATAATTGCGACTGTCGAAACTCCAACGATTCTATATCGTCAACATTTATCAAATGTCGTTGGTGCAAGGGAAATATCTTCAATGTATTTTATTAAAAAGTTGATTCATATATTTAGTACATTAAAAGGACATCAGGAATTATTCCCATTCCATAAATTCATTAATTATGGTCCTGTTACTAAATATTACTATTACAAGGTATTATATACTATAAAAAGGAATTTTTGAAGGATGAAAAGGAAATCAAAGGATTCATTAAAATTCTATTCAATTATTTGTCTTGAATTTTTATTATTACCTTTTTTAATGTTAAAGGAGATTCTGAAAAAATGGGTCTCAAACTTAAACATAAATACAAATACTGGCAAAGAAAGATTGCCTGTTACCAGCGACACAATCGATGTTTTGGTTCACGAATGGGGTGGTTATAATTTAAACCGGGTAAAGAAACATAAATCCGGTAGAGAGTTTAATTGTGGTCTTAAACCCTGGCTTGAATTTCTGAAAAACTATAAGGGGAAGCATAGACTTAATATAACATTGTCTGTTTCCGAGATTGAAAAATTCAAACATCTGAACGAAATAACTCCTTATGTTAATTCCGTAATTCCGGTATCAAACAGCGGGTATGATTTTTCCGGCTATAGTTCTTTTATTGAAAACATAAAAGACTCTGAAAATAAATACATTATCTTATCAAACAGCTCTGTAAACACGAATTGTGAGAACTTTATTGATGGTTATATTGACTATATGGAAAAGAATCCGGACGTTGCAATGATGGGGACTTCCTATTGTACCAAATGCTACCAATCTTTGATCAGGAATAATTTCAGACCTCATATTCAAAGCTTTTTTATATTAACAACCATTGATGTAATGAAAGAGATTGTAAAGAATAATAGTCAATTATTCCCGGGAAAAAATATCACTCACAAACTTTTGCTTATTAGAAAAGGAGAAATCAGAATGTCTGAAATTGCCTTAAAATTAGGTTATTCGCTGGCAATCGTTTTAGAAAATGGATCTGTATTTAAATATAAGAAAAAAAATAAGTGGGATAATTGCTACAGTCAATGGAGTTATCTTAAAAAAGGAGATATGAGATTCAATGTAAGCTTTCCAAATAAAATAAATCCAATTTCATTATAGCATTTTATGACTGAATACGATATTACAGGCTGTATTGTGACATATAAGAACAATCCAGTTGTTCTTTCGCGGGCTATCAATAGTTTTTTAGATACCTCTTTAAACGTAAAATTATATATTGTCGATAATTCTCCTACGAACGAACTTAAGAAATTATGTAGTATCCCCGGGGTTGATTATATATTTATGAATTGTAATAAAGGTTTTGGAGCCGGACATAATACAATTTTAAGATCAAGACATTTAATGGGGAAATACCATCTTGTACTAAACCCGGATATCCGATTTGGAAAGGGAACACTCGAAACTTTGTACAACTATATGGAACAAGACCTGACAGTGGGTAACATAATGCCGAAAGTTACCTACCCGAATGGTAGTCTTCAATATTTATGCAAACTGTTACCAACTCCAATCGATTGGATTGTAAGAATGTTTATCCCCTTAAAATCTATAAAAAGTAAAATTGATTACAATTTTGAAATGCGATTTGCTGACTATAATACAATAATGAATGTACCTTATCTATCAGGTTGTTTCATGTTTTTACGTAAATCAACAATTGAAGATATAGGTTTATTTGATGAAGGGATTTTTATGTATGGTGAAGATACCGACTTAAACAGACGGATTTATCAAAAATATAAGACCCTTTATTATCCGAAAGTTACTATTATCCATGATTTTGAAAAGGGGTCTCATAAGAATCTTCGATTATTATGGATTCATATAAAGGCTGCTATATATTATTTAAACAAGTGGGGATGGGTTTTTGATAACGAACGAACCAGGATCAATAAAGCAACCAAGCTAAAATATAAAAATAATAATATATGACACTATTATTTACAGGGGCATCGGGGTTTTTAGGAAAGAACACGCTTCCTCTGCTTTCAAAATATTATCAGGTAAGTACTTTGGGATTAATGGACATTGATGATTATAATGTAAATATATCTGAAAATATCCCTGAATTAAAAAACAGATTTAATGTTGTTCTTCATGCTGCAGGAAAGGCCCATTCTATTCCAAAAACTGAAGAAGAAGTAAAAGATTTCTTCTCAGTAAACCTGCTAGGAACAAAAAATCTATGCAAAGCTCTTGAGGAGGTGGGAGTTCCGGATTCATTTATTTTTGTTAGTTCTGTTGCGGTATATGGACTGGAGTTTGGGGAGTTAATTACGGAAGAACATCCTTTAACGGGTAGTTCTCCCTATGCATTAAGCAAGATACAAACAGAAGAGTTTCTTGACGTATGGTGTAAGAAACATGGTGTAAAGTTAGGTATTTTAAGACCTTCACTCATTTCCGGACCAAATCCTCCTGGGAATCTGGGGGCTATGATCAAAGGGATCAAAACCGGCAAATATTTAAGTATATCAGGAGGAAAAGCAAAAAAGAGTGTACTGATGGTTCAGGATATAGCAAATCTGGTTCCTCTTTTAGCAGAAAAAGGAGGAATATATAATGCATGTGATACAGCTCATCCATCATTTCATGAGTTAGAGACACTTATTGCCTCGCAACTAGGGAAACCTCATCCGAAATCAATCCCATACTTCATTGCTAAGCTAATTGCCTGTATGGGTGATCTGGTTGGCAAAAATGCTCCTATCAATTCATTCAAGCTTGATAAAATAACGAAATCACTCACATTTTCTAATGAAAAAGCGCGAAAAGAATTAGGATGGGAACCATTAAATGTTCTAGAGAATTTCAAAATTTATTGATATTCAAGGCGTAAATTAATTACTTTTGTATTTACAACTCAGAAAACAACAACAACCAATAGTTATGCGTAAAATCATTACATTGATCCTATGTCTATCCGTTTATTCGGGCACGCTTTTCGCCCAGAGTATGACCGACGATCAGGTGATCCAATATGTAAAACAAGCTCAGGCTGCAGGTAAAAGCCAGAATCAGATGGCTATTGAACTTCGCACCAAAGGGGTAACTCCTGAACAGGTGGAACGTATTAAAAAGAAATATGAATCTGCACAGGGTAAAGGAAAAGAAAGTGAATCGGCTGCGGCAATCAATCGGAACCGTACCAATAATTCGGCAATCCCCACACTTGAAGACAAAAACAATGGAATGGAGGATGTGGATGATATTGCCTCTTTCTTTAACTACAAGGATTCGGTTCCTAAGATTTTTGGTCGGGATGTATTTACCAATAAGAATCTGACCTTCGAACCCAATATCAATATAGCGACTCCTTCCAATTACATGTTGGGACCTGGCGACCAGGTGATTATTGATATCTGGGGCGCTTCTCAGAATACCTTTACCGAGAAAATATCGCCGGATGGTAATATCAACGTGAAGAACCTTGGACCGGTATATCTCAATGGGCTTACAGTAAATGAAGCGAATGCTTACATCCAACGGAAATTCAGCAGTATCTATTCGGGTGTGCTGGGTGGTACCTCTTCTAAAATAAAGCTTACTTTAGGTCAGATCCGCTCCATCCAGATCAACATCATGGGGGAAGTTTCTGTGCCGGGAACCTATACTCTATCGGCTTTTTCGTCGGTTTTCCATGCGTTGTATTCTGCCGGAGGAGTTAATGAGATTGGTAGTTTACGTAATGTACAGGTGATGCGTAACGGCAAGCAGGTAGCCGGACTGGATGTTTACGATTATATTCTGAAAGGTAAATTCAACGATGACATTCGCCTGATGGATGGGGATGTGATTATAGTTCCTCCCTACGATTGTCTGGTTAATATTTCGGGTAATGTGAAACGTCCGATGTTCTACGAGATGAAATCGAGTGAGAGTGCGGCCACTCTGTTGCATTATGCTGGTGGTTTTACGGGGGATGCCTACAATAAAACCATCCGGTTGATGCGCAAGAGCGGACGTGAACGCCAGATCTACAATGTAGATGATAAGGATTTCGGTTCGTTTAAACTGGCGGATGGCGACTCGGTTGTGGTGGGTGCTGTATTGGATCGTTTCGAAAATAAACTGGAGATAAAAGGGGCCGTTTTCCGTGAAGGGTTGTATGAGTTGAGCGATGCAGTGCACAGTGTTAAGACATTGATTGAGAAGGCCGAGGGGATTACCGGAGATGCCTTCCTGAACCGTGCCGAACTTCGTAGACAGCACGATGACCTTACATTTGAGATTATTCCGATTGATTTGAAAGGGTTATTGAAAGGTGAAACAGCCGATATTCCCCT
>CAYYEN010000038.1:0-11864 GCA_964470795.1 uncultured Spirochaetaceae bacterium
GTAATTGCCTATAACGACGTATTCTTCAGAGAAAAAAAAGATGGTCGAGTAGAACTATTAGTCGGAACACTTTCTAAAGTTGCTATTGCACCAATTGATAACTCGTTTGAAGACGGAACTATCATCACTAAGAAATTAAGTGAAAAAGGAACAAGTCGTGTTGTAATTCCTGAAATTGTAACATTAACTCCTACATCTAATATTAAGACATTTAAGAAAATTGGAGATTACGTGGATGAGACGACTTCGATTATAGATTACGATGACTTCGGAGATAACTCGATCGATAGTTTCTTAACTCAAAGCTTAATGGATAAATATAGTGATGTTTATGATATATTACCTTCAAGTAGTAGATTTCCAAACTATCATGGTGTGATTAAAGATATAGAAGTATTTTATAATGTAGATAAAGAGGAATTGAATGATTCACTTGTTAAAATGATCGAAGAACATAGTGGTAAATTCCAGAAGAAATTAGACTTTGTTGGGAAAGATAATGTTTATAAGATTAAACAAAAAGCAGTTGATCAACAAAGACCTGGATCTAAAGAAGATGGTGTAAATTATACCGGAGTTCTTATTAAGTTTTATATTCAGTCAAATGTCCCTATGGGAATAGGTGATAAATTGTCATTCGATGGAGATGGCTTCATAGGCCGTTAAATGCTCCCTTTTATAGGTGACTATAATCGAACAACCTATTGAATTGCTCGTAAATCCTAAAGCTCAAAGTACTACAACATAAGACGAAAGTCTAAGTGTGAATGTTACGAAAGTAGAAAGAAACTTTGAGATGACCTAAGGTTAAATCCTAAGGGTTATTACAATGGATGTTGACAGCAGCGAAGCTCCGTATAGGAGAACGTTCAACGACTATCTCGGAAGAGAGTAGGGTCCAAGTGGACTCGAAGCGGTAGGGATCTCGAAAGAGATTATGAAATAGTCTAGTCTTATGTGAAAGCATAAGGGATCTGGGTGACCAGACGATATCGATTAACGAACGATATTAATACAATCGCATTAAAAGGTGTTATCTCGAATCTATTATCTGAGGAATCAGCACCATATTCAGAATTAAACCCAGAAGAAGAAGTCGAAGCTATACTTACACCAACTGGTGTATTTAGTCGTATTAACAAAATAGTACGCTTTCACGGTGACGTGATCGACAAAACATCTTGATATGCTGGAAACCCCTTAGAGCCTTTATACCACTGCTAGACGCGAGTCGAAGCCACGGTTTGAAAAGTTAAAGGATTGGGCAATCAGCAGGCAGGGGTCTCAAGAAGATCCAGCCTCAACGACTAGTAAGTCCTATATTATATATAGGCGTAGGGACCGAAAACTCAGGACCCGAAGCAAGATGCCCTCGCAAGAGGTGATGATATAGTCTTATCGTTATATGAAAATATAAGAAATGGCTTTGTGAAGCCAGATGGGTGTGAGAACCTATTCAAAATAAATGGACACACGACGTATTCTTTAATATAGTGGCTAATAAATTATTAGTAGAATTAGGTAGAAAGATAGCAGATATAAGAGATAAATAGACAAAAAAAGAAGGATTAATTTCCTTCTTTTTATTATATAATTTGGTGGACCCCCAGAGACTTGAACTCTGGACCGCCCGGTTATGAGCCGGGAGCTCTGACCAACTGAGCTAGGGGTCCTTACGATATGCCATGAAAACTATATAGAAATCATGGCATATACCGAGAAAGGAGTTTGTCCAAAAATGGACGTGTATCAAGAAACAGTATAAATACTTCTCTTAATACATTTTAATAATATATAAAATAACTTTACTCTTCGAGATTTAATATGCCAAATATTATCATCAATATAGCAAATATAGGTATTTGTAAAGTGCCATTTGCTATATTATATATAGCCATCATACAAGCTAATGTACTCAATATGACTAAGAATACATTCCATCCTTTACTCCTTCTAGCATATATACCAGCTATTATTACTAATATAGATAATATTACAGTTGGTACTGCTATCAGCATAAATGCTGAGTTTAACATATAAGAGTCATCGCCTTCGCTAATTAGTAATTGAATTCCTGCATATGCTACGAATAGTAATACTATTGATAATACTGCATCTAACAAGTCACAAACGAAGACCGCCGTACCGTATTTTAATTTTGTTTTTATTTTATTCTCCTCGAATGTTTAGTTCTTTCGTTAATATTTCTTCGATCTTGTCGAAGTCTCAATACGGGATTCGTATTAGTTTGATTCCGTTGTCTTCACAATATTTCGTTTTAATTACGTCGTTTCTCTCTAAGTCTTCCGTTCATCAAGTATCTACTTTAATATAATGTTGTTTTCCGTCGTATTCTATACAAATGTTATAATCAGGTAAATAGAAATCGAATGGAAGTTTTCTTATGTTTATACAATCTTCAAAAGTATATTCGTTTATAAATTTTATGTTGTTGTTTATTAAAAACGTCTGAACTCTTCTCTCACCTTGTGAAATGTTACAACTAGGGCAACCAGCCCTGGCTCTTATGTGTGAATGAGGGTTTTGTTTAAAATCTCCGTGTATAGGGCATGTTATGATTACAGGAGTGTCTTTATTCACATAAACAACATTGTCATATTTATATGTACCTAAACCGTGGGTTTTTACACCTCTCTCAATAAATTTTTCTTTACCTAAAGCAAACATGCTCCTCTTTAATTCGTTCGCACATTTTATACATCCTTTTCCAATCAAATGTGAATGCGCTATTTGCTCAAATGTAAAATTATGTATTTTACATGTTATTTTTACTTTTTTTCTGTTGTTTGTGTAATCAACTAAAGAATAGTCGTAATGATCTTCACCATGAGCTTCTTTCGCTTCTTTAATAAACTCTTCTGTTGTTCTTCTTCTGATCATAATTTTCACCTCATGTATATTTTATAATGATAAGATACTTATGAATATACCTTATCATTATAATAATATATATTTAAGATGTCTTAAAACGGAATTTTATTCTATATCGTTGTTTGATGGATGAAATTCAAACGAACTTGTGTTCTTATTCTCTTCTATCTTTGCAAATGGTACTATCGTACCTGTCCTTTGTGTTAACTTATGGCTTTCCCATAAGAGCAGACTATATCTTCATCTCAGTATAACTACTTGAGTTATATGAGAGCACACCACTTCGGGATTCCTCCCTACTCTACTCGCTTCTTCATGTATATGTCACCATACACACTATGCTTTCGATAGTCGTTGAACCTTCCAGTCATAGACTGACTTGGCTGCTGATTGCCCAATCTCTCAACTTTTCAAACCATGGCTTTGGCTCGCGCCTCGCAGTGGTATGAGAGCTCTAAGGAGTTTCCAGCAATTCGATGTGTTGTTTTCCTTGTGTTACCACAAGGGGAATCCTTATTTGAATTCCAGGGTTAGTCGCAGAAGATGATATCAACGATAAGTTCCCAACATACGATGGATCAATACGCCTATACTTAAATGGTATTCTTTTCGAGTTTAATCCACCAGCTCCAGCCAATGTATATTTGACAGAAGTATATAAATTCGACACCGAATCATTCGTACTATTATCGTATAAAATCAAGTCATTCTTCAAGATATCTTTAATCAACATATTCTTATTGTTAATTAAAGGATTAAATATCTGTCTTAATCTTTGTTGATCTAAGTGGTTTTCTTTAATCAACGAGAATAATACTTGCGATGTTAATACTCTAATTGGTGCGATGACGTTTTCAGAAACTCTTACTCTCTTATTGTATAAGTTACTTGTATTACTACGTTTAATTTCATTATAGTTTACAATTAAATATTTTAAGAAAGTTAATAAGTTCGGATCCTCATCTTGATCAACAACATATTCATCTAATAAGTTCTCATCGTTTAATCTTTCCATCGACAGATACATCAAGAATGTTCTGTTTAATCTTTCTGCGTAATCGTTTTTCTTGTATATAATTCCACCGTATAAGTGAACTAGTAAAGCTGGATTTCTAAATAAATCATCATTTAGAACTGTTCTTACTTTAGTTTCTTCATCTTCAGTATAAGCGAAACCTACTTCATCGATTCTACTATTTTCTAATTCTTTAACGGTGATTTTGGCTCCACCAAGCTCTTCTAGGCTTTTCTTATCCATTTTGTTTAAGTTATCTGCATCTCTGAATATTAAAATATCACAGTATGATTCAAATACTTTTTGTAATCCTGCTATAAATACTTTAGTCATTATATTTTTTTCGAACTCTTCTTTGTCTACTTTAATATAAGGACCTACGTAATTCATATATTGTAATCTTAAGTTTGCGTAACCTTCGACTTCGTAATCGTCATCAGTTATAACGATATTTGTTCCTAAGAATTTATTTGCTTCTGCAATGATTGTATCGGAATCATCTCTTAGATTTCTATGACCTTTTATTTTTAAGTTGTCATTTTCATCGTATACATCAACTATTGAAATATCTTTAGTTGGTTCATTGAGTCCGAATTCTTCTACTAACATATTTAATGCGAATTTAGTTAATAATATTTGTATTATATTTTGGTTCTTATTAAATAGTAAAAGGTTAAAATATGGCGCAAAGAAACCTTCTTCGGTGTTTACATCGCTGAATTCATAAATTAAATTATTTGATAAACTCAATTGCATCTTAGGTAATCTGGTAGTTAACGATAAAGTTTTCTCTCCAGATCTTTCATTTCGGTAATTAACCGAAATTATCTTAACATTTTTATTTTGATCAACCGGATAAACAATCTTATCGATAATTTGCATTCTTGTAAAATATCTGTTTCCTTCGATCATGTAGAATAAATTATTGATTAATTTCGGCATGAATAGTTTACCGTAAATAGTATATTTCTTATATTTACTCTCGTCATATTTAACTTTGATATTACTATCTCTTTCGAATACTTTCCTGTAAATATATTCTTTATCTTTATCTACTTTTCTTCTTCTCTTAGCTCGAGCCATACCGACATTCTCCCCAGCTTCTACTGGTTCATCTTTTATAATCCAGAAGTCGATTTCATATCTGAAAACATTGATGTTTGTTTTCTCGACCCTTCTAGATCTTGTTCGATATTGTTTCATCGGCTCGTCATCTTCCCAATAGGTTCTAACATCGATTACCCTCGGGTCGTTCTTATATTGTTGGAAGATTGATTCTAATAGTTTATATATATGAATATCTTCACGAATATTAAGAAGCTCTTGATTGAATGGTTCATTTATTGCTTTTTTCTTTTGGTACTTATTATAAATTAAATCTATCAAGTTATTCCTCCTTCTGTTAAATCTAATTGTTTTATTATCGTATCACGTTTTAGGGTGTTTTTCAAGTCCTTTTATCACGTTTTACTATTTCAAATGAAATAAGGACTATAAAATAATGATCTTATTTCATTTAGCTATTCTTTATCCCAACCCATGCGTTCAAATAAATTACTGAAATCAAATTCAACATATTTTTTAAATCCGCTTCTTGTTCCATTTCCAGTTGGTGTTCCGATATTACCTTCAGTTATGAAAGCTCCATATTTTTCAATATCAACAAATGCTGTTGTAGCATTAGGTGTTGGATCTGAAATTCCTGGGAAATTAGTTGTTAATATGTCCCAAGGTTCATCATATTCTGTACTTTTTGTGATCATTTGAATTGCTAGACCACCTGTATTATATTGTTCTCTTGTTAATTCAATAACATGAGTTTCACCGAATGCTTTTAAGATATACTGATTTGCACCTTTTTCCATTATTTATTCTCCTCCAAATATTCTAATTTATCTTTATAAATACTTTTTAGTTTCTCGAAAACTGCAACAACTCTTGAGTAATCTGATGCATCTATTCCAAATTCATCATAATTAGAAATATCTTCTTCTAGTAATGATATACGTTCTTTTAAATCTTCTTTACTTAATCCTTTTAAAGATTTCATAATTTATCCTATTCCTTAATTTTTTATTTGTGAATCTCTAAAGACTGCGAAAACAGCATTTACCGACTCATGAAACAAGTCCCTCTTCTTCCATTATTATAATAACATATAGTTTTAATCTTGTCAAAAATTATATACTATTTTGTTCGACTTTCTTCATAAAGTCTTCTGTTTCCTTAACTAATGTAGTCAGATCCTTCTCGAAATTAGAATCCACCATCAGTTTTTGGAATACTCCGAAATGATATGGAGTCGGGAATATTAAATTCGTTCCATCTTCCCATTTAATATGAAGCTCTCCATCAACTTCTTTCATAGAATCTTTCAGGAATGTATAATGGGTCTTTGGCTCACCTACATCTCCATGGAACGTTCTGGATATAACTTCCCTCTTCTGTTCGTTAGTTAGATTTGAGAAGTTCACCGCATAGCCAGATACTCTAATAGTTAAATTAGGATATTTATCTGGGTTATTATATGCGTCGATAAGTTGCTCCCTATTCATAATATTAACATTCAAATGAAAACCACCACTATTGAAGTAACCATCCAAGATAGATACTAGGTTATTAACCTGTTCGCTTTCTAAAGCATTATTTTCTTTAATGATATTTAATACATCTTCATTTTTATTATCGTTCATCTTATTTACCATCACTTTCTTTATTTTCAATATCTACAATCTTCATATGTTTATCCTATTTTTTATTTGTGAATCTAAATATTGCGAAAACAGTATTTTCGTTTTCTTTCTTTGATTGTAGAGTTATATTCTCATGACTTTCGATATATTCTATACATTTATCGAATCTCTTTAATATTTCTTCCCATTGATTTCCAGAAGAGTATCTACCAAATGCCTTAAATGTAAATGTAACAGAATAGTTCTTTCTAACTGAACTGATTACCTGATTCATTTTCCTGTTTAAATCATTGTCCTGAATGGTCAACGGTTTATCGACCACATAAGATTTGGTTTTTATTTGTTTTTGTTGATTCTTTGATGTTTTCTTATCTTGATATCTGCGTTTACCTTCGTCCATTTTTTCCTCTAAACGAACTATTCCAGGGCGGACATCTGCGTTAACTAAAACGCAATCATAATCATGTTCTTCACATATTTCTCTTATTTTTGCTATCGGCTTTACCCCCGATTTAGTTCCGTCGATGTCGATTAACGTATATAAACCGTTAGGGATTTGCTCGTTTCTTAAAAGTTTTGACAATGTTTTTATTCTCCTATTCTGTTTTATTTTTTTTTTACTTACAAACTAGTTGTTAAAAAACAACTAGTTTATCTATTCTACTTTTATAATATATAATTATTCCGAAAATATTATCTCGTATAATTTCGGTACTTTCTCACCGTCAACTAAATCTCGTTGCCAACCTAAGTTAATCAAGAAAATATCATCTGTTCTATTTATATCTTCTACATAAGGTTTTATATCTAAATAACCAAATCCATATTTCGTATAAATCTTAACTGCTTTCAACGGATTTTCGTCATACATTTCTTTTTCATTCTTGAAATATTTAACTAATACTCTTCTCTTAACATCTCCTAAATAAACATCCATGAAACTAATCACGTTCTTATTAAAGAAGTAAGAGTCTTTATCCATTGCCGTTTTTAATGTTTCAAAAGCTGCTCGGTTTAAATAAAATCTGATCAAGACTTCACTGAATTCAGCATTCTCGATATTTATTTCAAAGTTCTCGTAATCCATAATGAAATTAATATCATCTTGAGAATACGCTACTTTATAACCTTCGAAATAAAAGATCGATTGTAAATCAATGTTATGTTCTACTGCAAACGAGTGAACTCTTTTAATTTCAGGATCATCTATTAAATCAAATATCTTAACTATCGGTGCTTCTCTTTGTTCCGAACCATAAACAAATGTCCATTGTGATGCTAAATGTCCAGTTGCTTCTCGTTCCTCATATATAATATTATCGTTATCATCTAACACCGGTTGACCAAAATCATCGGTTTCAGGAATTAAATAAGTATAAGTTCTGATATCAGTTCTTGCATCTACCATATCTACATCCATTGTAATTGAAATCATGCCATCAACTAACGGTTGATTTGGTGTACTATATATGTTTTTAAAGTCTGTCATTTCAACTCGAGATATTAAATAATCTCTTCGTATTTTCATCAAGTAAGTTACTGGGAAATAAGCACCTGTATTAACTATGAATGAGACTGTATATTCACCTTCCGAGTGCGCATTTCTAATAATCGAACTTGGTGCTTCTAATCCGGTTACTTCTACTGTTATATCTGAATTAATTGTCATGAAATATGACTGTTGACCTGTTGTAGCTGATGTCTTTCTTTTAATAAGTGACATCATTCTACTTACTGTCATCAGATATCTATCCATGGATCTGATACCTTCTTTTGTATTTAAGTCATATCCTTGTAATTCTGCGATTGTCTTTACGATACTTTGTGGTAATTCAAACTCTAAAGGTGAACTCCCGATAATTCCTGGTAATTCTAACGGGAACTTAGTACGAACTCAATTCATTAAATTTAGTGAACTCATATAAGAGTCTGTTGTCATTCTGAATTCGAAAGTAGTAGGTACTCATTCGTAAGTGTAACCGATTGTGAAGTTGTCATCTGGATCGACTAATACCCTAGGGTAATTTTGTCGAATGTTCGGTAATATGTTTAGTTCAGATCTTTCTAATAATGTTCTAGTTGTGTTATTTTCATAAGTACTAGGAACAGTTAGTCCAATGTTCATGTATGGATACGATGTTTTCATAATTCCATCTTTCATGTTTTGAGACATTAAAGATGCAGCAGATGCAGTTTCAACCGTTACTTTTTTGAAGTACTCTCTCGGGAATTGATTTAAGACGTATTCCTTTACTTGACCTAGTATTGAACTAATACCAGTATAAAAGGTAGAAACATTTTGTTGTAAATATACAAATTGATCTTTTAAATCTATTTTCATGTTATTCACCTACCTATTTTTATAATTAATTATTCAAGTAAATTATCTGATTAGTAATAAAAATTTCTTCGCACGAGTTACGGCTGAGTATAATCAACGAGCTTTATAATCTGGATTTTCTGGACGATCAAACGCCCATGACTCATCAATTACTGCTATATTATTTGCCTCAGAACCTTGGAATTTATGGACCGAAATAGCATAACCATAATCTAATTGATTTATCTTAACGTCATCATCTGTTGAATTATACAGAATATTTACATATTCTTTCTTTTCTCTTTCACTTAGTTTTCATATTTCATTAGATTCTAATTTAATAACATAGTTACCTTTATCGTCTACCATAACTGAACTATCTGGATCAAAGTAAGGAAATCTCACTTTATTGTTTAAAGTTTCTCTAAAAATCCCTGTATCATAGAGAATTCAATCAGTTACGTATTCTTTTTTACCGAAATCGATCTTTAATTTTAATTTATCTAATTCAGGGATGTTTGTAGACTCTACTTCAGTTACTGTTCCGATTAATCCGTTGAATAGGTTGTACTCTCCAGCTGGATCGATATTGAAGTCCCAGTTATTTTGCGTAATGATTATCTTTTCATCTACACAAGGTATCGGATTATTAGCAAAATGTTCTCCAAGTAATTCTCTTCGGTATAAATTGTTATAATATAATCTTGATTTATTTGTTCCGACTAATAATTGGTCGTAGTTAGTCATGATTTCTATGAAGTCTTTTGCATATAAAGTATTTTTGTTAATAACTTGTACGTGTTCACCGAAATCTCCGTATGGGATTTCTCCACCGTTTCTAATTAACATCGATAATCTTATAATTGAATTATCCATTGCTTGTCTGGTTATTTCAGTTAAAGTATAGTCTGGGTTATCGAGTAGATTTGTTCCAGTGTCGATTGATGGTAATTGGAAACCGTCCCCTACTGCTAATATCGGAAGTTTTAGGGTTAGTAAATCTTCTAGTATTTTCTTTGGTAGCATCGAAACTTCATCGACTATTATTAATTTAATATCGTCACCTAACGATGATTTTCTTTGTCATCTTACATATTTAGTTAATGTATCTGTTTCTTGATCGACATATTTTTTAACGACTGGAATGTAAAGCATATGGTGTAGTGTTGAGGAATTTAATCCTTTTTCTGCTAACACTGTTGCTGCTTTTCCTGTATATGCTGATGCTTGTACCACAAATGGATTATTAAAATGTTCTTTGAAGAACTTATCTAGAACTCCAATCAAGAAACTCTTGCCGCTTCCGGCATATCCGGATAAAGTAAAGACTTGTCTATTCTTTTGTTTATCGTAAGTTGTATTATAAAAGTCAAAAAATCATTCTGTAATCTTATGGAAGGCTACTTTCTGTCCATCAGTTAATCCATCTGTATATTTATCGTAGTTTGAGTTTGTAAACATAGGTACACCTCCATTGTATTATTTTTATTATATGCCATTGTTTAGCCACCTATAGTAATTTATAATTAATTATTCATAGTATAAGTGGCTGAAAATAAAAAATGGCTTGTTAGTGCTATTATATATTTGAGAACTATTGTTCTCCGTATTCGTCTAGTTGATCGTAAAATATCCAATACTCATCCAGTGCTTCATCTAATTCCTCTGGTGTTCTTTCAGGATACGTATCGTGTCTTTCGTATTTGATACCTTTTGCGTCTAACATGTCAGTAATAACAGTATCTAAATTCCAAACAAAATCTTCTTGTGTTGAATCTATTTTTTCTTGCCATTTAACATCTGCGATTGTTTCTTTAGCAAATGTAACCGCATCATTAAAATTATCATCTGATACTCTTAAAACAATAGTATCATCTACTGGATCTCCAGTACTATCGATGATATCATACACTATAATTCATTTCATAATTATTTCTCCTTCTTATTAACCAATGAAGCGTATTCTACTACCATTAGTTAGCCTCCTGAATTGGATCTCCGAATATCTTCCCAAGCTCTAAATATAATTTATCGCCTTCCGGATCTTCCTCTTCTAATTTATCATGATTACTTATCTTTCCTGTTATGGTAGAGATAACTTCATAGTTTTGATTATAGAATGTGTACTCATCACTGTGTTCGTCATATTCGTATGTCATTACTAGATTGTCATTGATAGTGAACATACCTTCTTTTACTAATTGTTCTACTATTTCTGATTCTAGTTCATATAGATACTCACCTAAGATTTCCCCTCTGGTTTCAGAATCTCTCTTAGCATGTCTTAATTTATACTTCATATCTTTGATAAATTGTTTATCTTTGACTAGGTCTAATAAGTCTCTTAAATCTTCAATCATAGTAAGCCTCCTATTTCTAATTGTCATATTATATTGTATATATTTCCGCTTCTGCTTTTTTTAATCCTTCTAACATCTCTTCTGGTATCTCTATCCCATATTTAATGATATGATCTATGACGCTCAATTTTGATCCCTTAACGTCATCCAATTCAACACCAACTAGATAATCTAATCTCTCACCTTCAAGTCCCACAACTTCTACGGTATAATATTCTGTTTCCCAAACATTATTGATCCGTTCTAAAATCTCACCGATAGCATCATCGTCATGCTCACCATAAGTGATTAATTCGTACTGTCTGGAATTAGTGGCTCGTAGCTCATCACCTTTTTTAATATTCTTATATGAATAGTTACCACCATAATATCCTTCTATAATTTGATAACCATCCGCTGTTGCTATTTCACCATCCTTAATTCTTTCTGGAACGGTGAAACCTGCTTCCTTAAATCCACCATCACAATCTTTGAACAAGTCAGATACATATTCACGACATGTATCATAATCCTCTTTAATAACTACCTCGTATCCACGAGACTTTATGCGTCTAATTGCTCTGTTCATTTTAATTCCTCCTTTT
>CAYYEN010000039.1:0-11774 GCA_964470795.1 uncultured Spirochaetaceae bacterium
CCTAATAGTTTAAAATTAACAGGGGATGCTTCAGCTTCCAATACTAATACTACATCTTATTCCATTACAGGTGGACTTGGTGCTACTTATAATATTGGCAATGTTGCGATTAATTCTAAATTAAGTGGAACTTATACAACTTCTAAATTCTATCCAACTTTTACTGTAGGTGTGACTTGGAAGAACAAGACTACAAGTGAAAAAGATAGTATCAGTTTGCAACAGAAACAAAATGCTTTAGTTTCTGCTCAAAATGATTATCAACAAGAATTGCTTACTTACAAAGATAGTGTGAACTCCTTGTATGAAAGTATTCTAAGCTATAATGCAAGTGTGGATGAGTACAACATCAATAGTGAATATTTACAAACTCTTTTAGAGTATCAGACGGAACTTAAAGATGCTGGTCTTTCAACGGAAAAAGAGGTTACAGATATTGAATTTGATATTGAGATGAGTAAAATCGATTATCAATTATTACAAATTAAAGGTCTAGTTTTGAAATTGAAAATCGAAGCTATGAATATATAAGGGGTTAGATATGAGTGATGAACAACAAGTAGTTAAAAGCGAAGCTGAAATACAAGAAGATAAATTAAGAAATAGAGCAAGAGCCATGAAGCGACGACAGCGAATTAAAACTATCGTTATTTGGGCAACCTTTTTAATCCTTATAGGTGTCATTGTCTGGTTTGCAGCGTTTAAAGAAGTAAAGAACAAGGATGCAGTTGCTAGTACTGCAGTTCAAGCTGAAACTCAAGTAAAGAGAGATGTTTATACTGTTAATATTGATTTATCAGGTTATGTTGCACCTTACGATACCCAAAGCGCTAACTTTAGAACTACCGGTCCTGTAGTAGGCGTTTATGTTAAAGAAGGGGACTCAGTTAAAAAAGGTCAAAAGCTTGCTTCTATCGATTCCACAAGTTATCAAATTGCGGTTATGGAAGCGGAAAATAACTTAAAGAAAGCTCAATTAACTGGTAGTGAAAAAGATATAACTATGGCTGAGTGGAACTTGAAGAAAGCACAAAACAACTTAGGTTATGCAGATATCGTTGCTAACTTTGATGGAGTTGTAGCTAAACTAGATGTTAAAGAAGGCTCTTATTTTGAAGCTGGTGGTACTGCGGTTATCACTGTAGTAGATTTGAGCAAATTAAAAGCTACAGTTGAAATTGATGAAATTGATATGCAATATGTAGAAGTTGGCCAAAAAGTATCCCTTACTTTCTCTTCACTTCCCGGTAAAGTTGTAGAGGGACATGTTTCATACATTCCAATGCTCGGTGAATATTCTTCTCAAGGAATTGGTATTGTAAAAGTTGTTGTAACTATCGATAACCCACCAGAGGGATTAACACCTGGCTTTAGTTTTGAAGGTACTATCTCCGTTGCAGGCGATGTTGAAATGCTATTAATTCCACAATCTGCAGTAACAACTGGTAGAGGTGGAGTTACAACTGTTCAAAAGAAGAATACCGATGGAACGATTGAAAGTGTAACAGTATCTGTTAAGTATTTAGGTGAAGGCTATGTTCAACTGGTCTCTGGTAATTTAAAAGAAGGCGACACCATAGTTTATAACAAAGGCACAACAGATTTGATGGGCTCAGGTATGGCAATGAGGATGGAAACAGCTGCTCCTATGGGAGGCTTCTAAGTTGAGTAATTCAGTAATTAGCTTGCAAAATGTTCGCCGTTATTATTTAGTAGGCGACTATATTGTAAAAGCTTTAGATGGTGTTAATGTTGAAATTGCTAAAGGGGCCTTTACTGCGATAATGGGTCCAAGTGGCTCTGGAAAGTCGACCATGATGAATTTAATTGGTTGTTTAGATACACCAACTAGTGGTCTTATTTCGATAGATGGCGAATATACTAATGTGATGGATGAAGCTTCTTTGGCAGATTTACGAAATCGTAAGGTGGGCTTTGTTTTTCAGCAATTCAATTTAATTGCAAAACAAAGTGCACTAGAGAATGTAATGACTCCTTTGCTTTATGCTAGGGTTCCTTATTCTGAAAGAAAAGAAATGGCTCAATCTATGCTTGAGCGGGTTGGCTTAAAAGACAGAATGAAACATATTCCTTCAGAACTTTCTGGAGGACAGAAACAAAGAGTAGCTATTGCCCGTGCTTTGATTAATAATCCTGCAATACTTCTAGCTGATGAACCCACCGGTGCCCTCGATTCTAAAACAGGGAACCAGATTATGGAGTTATTTCAGGATTTAAACGATGAGGGAAAAACAGTAGTTTTTGTCACTCACGACCGTTCTTTAGGCTTGCGCTGTCATGAGCAAGTCTATATTAAGGATGGTAAGATAGTGGAGGCCCTATAATGCTTTTTGAGAATATAAAACTTGCGATGAGTTCGATGGTTCACAATAAAATGAGAACCTTCTTATCGCTTTTAGGTATAGTTATAGGTGTGGGTTCTGTTGTAACGGTCTTAAATTTAGGCTCCTCTGCGACAGATTCTATTACTTCTTCTATGCAAATGGGTGGAATTGATACTATAAACCTTTATCCTATGGGCTCTTCAGCTAAAACTGCAGTATTTGATGAGAGTTTTGGTGATGAGATAATTAAACAATTTCCAGGGATTCGAACAGTTTTACCTATTCTTAGTTCTAATGCAAGGGTGAGAGCGGGTAAGACCATTAAGAGTGTAATGATTGAGGGTGTCACTTCAACTTACTTTGATGAGAATATGCTAAGTCCTTTTTATGGAGAGCTATTTACTGCAAACGATAATATTTCTCGCCGTCAGGTGGTTGTATTAGGCTCTGAAATAGCTAAAACTTTGTTTCCTTTAGGAGATGCAGTAGGCTCTTATATCTCAATTTTTAGACAACAGTCGAAACGATATCAAGTTGTGGGAGTGTTAGAAGCTCATGATGCAATATTAGGGGCTAGCTATAATGATAGCGTGTTTATTCCTTTTAATACTTACAACCAAAGATTTAGAAATACCTCGGTAGTTAGTTCTTATACCCTAAAGGTAGCCGATGGGTATGATCCTCTAACCACTAGTGATAGCATTGAGTCATATTTAAATAACTATGTTGGTTCAGATTACTTTTCAATCTTTTCGCCAGCAACGATGGTTGAAATGGCTAACAGTGTAACTAAAACCTTTTCAACTTTCTTAGCCGCTATTGCAGCTATTTCGCTTATTGTTGGTGGTATTGGTATTATGAATATTATGTTAGTTTCTGTTGCAGAGCGTACTCGTGAAATAGGAGTCAGAAAAGCACTAGGTGCAACTCCTAAAGATATAAAAGCACAATTTTTAACAGAAGCGACGACTTTAACTTTGTTTGGTGGCATTATTGGGTTATTATTAGGTGTGGGGCTAAGCTACGCAGCAACTCGACAATTGGGGTGGACTATGAACTTCAGTTATCTAGCAGTTGCAATAAGTTTAGGATTTAGTATGTTTGTAGGAATATTCTTTGGATGGTATCCTGCCGCGAAAGCTGCAAAACTCGATCCAATAGACGCTTTGAGTTATGAGTAAAAATAGAAACAAGAAACAGAAAGCACCTTTTGGTAGGTTTGCAAAATTTATAGCCAGTAGAGAATCTATAGTAATTATAGGGGCTATTACTTTTGCGTTCGTCGTGCTCTTTGTTTTCTTGGGTCTCTTATATTCTTCAATGCTCGATTCTGAGAAATTAAGCTTAGAAAATCAAGTTGAAAGAACTTTCAATAACATCTTCTGGGATCTAGAAGAGGGCGTTTATCAATTTGACCAATTAGCAAATGAAAATAGCAAGATTATCAGTATTGGAGTTTATTCCTCTGTGGGGGAATTACAGTTTGCTTGGGGTGAGGTGTTTAATCGTATTGCGGTTTCCTCCCTGGTTCAAGATATTGTAGCCTCTGGTACTGATAGCAAAATGGTTTATGATAAAAATAATGGAACAATGGAATACACAAGGTTCTTACGACGCCGTGTTTTGCTTTCCAGTTCCAATATCTTAACTATAAACCCAACTATTGGGGTTAATAATTCAGGAATTCAATTTCCTTCCGTCCTCTATCTTGCTTTCGATGGCTCTGCCTATGTAAAGCGGGTAAGACTAATACAGTTTTCTTCAGCGGTCCTCTTCCTATTTTTCACCGCAGTTTATATCTTCGTAATTAGACTTTATTTAGATAATAGAGGCTTTAGGGAGAAGATGAATAAGAATGAGGCTTTAATTAGCATTGGTAGTGCTGCACGAACTCTCACACATGAAATTAAGAATCCGCTTAGTGCAATTACAATACAGCTTGCGTTGATGAAGCGTGATCTAAAAGGACAGCAACTTGAAGATTTGATGGTAATCGACCATGAGACTAAACGCTTAGTCTCGCTGACTAATCGTGTAAGTGACTTCTTGAAAAACCCTATAGGTAAACCTGAGCCTATAGATATTGTCAGTTTAATCGATTCCTTAGTGCCTTTTTTCGCATACCCCATTGCAATAGTTCCCTCTTCTGTAAAGCAAGCAATGGTTATGTTTGATGCAGAGCGTGCGCGCTCAGTGTTTGAGAACCTTATGAAGAATGCGGTAGAAAGTTGTGAAGGCAGGGACCCTAAGGTTGAGATTGAAGTAACCCTTGATAAGAAAAATTATTATCATTTCTTTACAAGAGACCGTGGAGATGGTATAAAACAGACAGATGTAAAAAAACTGTTTGATCCGTTTTATACTACAAAAATTCATGGTTCAGGTATTGGGCTAGCAATTTCAAGACAGTTTCTAAATGCCCAAAAGGGTGATATTCAAATATATAGCAGAGATGGTGGTGGTACAATTGTAGAAGTTCTACTTCCGCGATATAGTTTGTTATCAGAATTAGTTGGGATGTCTCATACTAATCGGAGGTAAAATGAGGGTTTTAATCGTTGACGATGAAGTCAATATCAGAAATTTAATGAGTCGCTTTTTAAAGCTTGAAGGTATCGAATCTGAAGGCGCTGAAAATGGACTATCTGCGCAACGAATGGTTAAAGAAAAACCTTATGATGCTTTATTAGTAGATTTAAAAATGCCTGGAATAGATGGGCTAGAATTATTAAAATGGTTAAGAGCTGAAGGCTTTCGCATGCCTATAATTATGATCAGCGCCCATGGCGATATCTCTGATGCAGTTACTGCTTTAAAAGAAGGGGCGCAAGACTATATTGTTAAACCTTTCGACCCTGAAGAATTAACTATTCGAATTAAAAGTTTAGTAGAAGCTTCCACTTTAAGATCTTTAGTAGAATCTGGGAAAAGTGGGGAAGAAACTAGTAAAACTTTTATTGGTGAATCTCTTCCAATGAAGAAGATTAAAGAACTTATAGCTAAAATTGCACCTTCTAATGCAACAGTCTTAATTACTGGAGAATCTGGAACTGGTAAGGAAGTAGTAGCAAGAGAAATCCATGAAAACTCAGCAGTGGCTTCTGGTCCCTTTGTTGCAATTAATATTGGAGGAGTCCCTGAGAATTTACTTGAAAGTGAACTTTTTGGTTATGAAAAAGGTGCTTTTACCGGAGCAGTACAAAGAAAACTGGGTATGTTTGAACTTGCAAGTGGAGGCACTCTTTTTCTAGATGAAATTGGTGATATGCCTCAATCGTTACAAGTTAAGATATTAAGAGTTCTACAAGATAGAAAAATAACAAGACTAGGTGGTACCACTCCACTACCTATAAATGCCAGAATTATTGCAGCTACAAATAAGAATTTAGAAGAAATGGTAACTAAAGGAACCTTTAGAGAAGATTTATTCTATCGCTTAAACGTAGTACGTATAACACTTCCTCCACTTAGAGATAGAAAAGAAGATATTCCTTTATTAGCTGCTTCAATTATTAAAAAGTTTAACCGTAATATGGCAAGTAAGGTAAATGGGTTTTCTCCTGAAGCGCTGGATATGCTTAAAAGCCATACCTTCTTTGGGAATGTTAGAGAACTTGAAAACGTATTAGAGCGCGCTATAATCTTTTGTGACGGTGAGCTTATTACTGTCGATGACTTAGATTTAAGAGGCTCTGTCTCTCGTCCTGGTACAGAAGTAAGTATACCTGATATTAAAGTCGATTCTGAAGGTCAGAGTTTAAGAGAGATGGAAAAACAAGCTGTTATTAGAGCCTTAAGACGTTGGGAAGGGAATAGAACTAAAGCAAGTGAAGAATTAGGCATTAGCCGCCGTACTCTAATTACTAAAATTGCCGAATACGAGATAACAGATTAGTCGCAAATGAAACGCGATTAAATGCTTGAATTAATGTTTTTGATATGCTATGCTCCAAATTGAGGAGCATAAATGTCGACACTTTTTCCTGATCTATCCTTATTTAAAGAATCTGAAAAAACTGTAAAAGTTTATAAAAAAGGGCGTGAAGTTGACAATCGCCTTGGCTCGTCAGATTGTGTTGTCGTGGTATCTTCTGGCCTTTTAGGGGTCTATACCTCATCCGGATCTCAATCGGGAGTCCTTCTCTCCCAATTGAGAAGCGGTGATGCTTTTGGAGTTTCTAACTTATTTTTAGAAGAAGAACTAGGTACTAGACTCTTTGTAATAGAGGATTGCCTTCTGGTCTTTATTCCAAAGCAAGTGATAAAAACAAAGCTTGCTACAGACCCTGAATTTGCCATTTCCTACAATGTTTATTTAAATCAAAAAATTAATTTTTTACTTTATCGTTTATCCTTGTTGTCACTCCCGACAGCTAAAGAACGGGTTAAAGCCTTTTTAAATATTGATCATTTTAATTTTAATACTAAAGAAGAGATTGCTTCTTATTTGGGAATTAGTAGGTCCCAACTTTTTCGAGCTCTCTCTGATTTAGATAAAGAAAAGGAGAATCTATAATGAAACGTAATATTATTATAGTAAGCTTTCTAATTATTGGAACTTTACTATTTGCACAAGGCGCTAAAGAAGGCGTAGATATCAATTCATATCTTGGACAAGCAGAGCCAACAAAAATGAATGTTGTAGCGCTTAAAGGACCTACTGGTATGGGGTTAGTTTCTTTGATGGACAAAGCTGAAGAGAATACTGTCAACGGCATTGATTATGATTTTGAACTCATTGGAAACGTTGCTGAAATTACTCCTAAACTTGTAAAAGGGGAAGTCGATATCGCTGCAGTTCCTGCTAACCTTGCATCTGTTATTTACAACAATACTAAAGGTAAAGTTGAAGTACTTGCAATTAACACTTTAGGCGTTCTCTATCTTGTAGGCGATACCGATGTGATTACTAACCCAAGTGAATTAAAGGGTAAAAAGATTTATGCCAGTGGTAAAGGTGCTACTCCTGAGTATGCTTTAATGTACTTACTTGAAAAAGCAGGACTTAAGAATGGTAAAGATGTTGAAGTTGAATGGAAGAGTGAGCACGCTGAGTGTGTTGCGGCGCTTTTAAACGACAAAGAAGCGGTTGCTATGCTTCCACAACCTTTTGTAACCACTGCATTGATGAAGAATAAAGATTTAAAGGTTATCCTTGATCTTAACCAAGCATGGGCTGCATATTCTGATGGTAGTGCTTTAATTACCGGGGTAGTTGTAGGACGAACTGAATATATTAAAGAGAATAAAGAAGCAGTAAACCAATTCTTAAAAGACTATTTAGCCTCTACTACTTTTGTAAATAGTGATATCCCTTCTGCTGCAAAACTCGTTGGTAAATACTCAATAGTTCCTGAAGCAGTTGCTTTAAAGGCAATTGATAAGTGTAATATTGTTTGTATCACAGGGGATGAGATGAAAACAAAGCTCTCAGGTTATTTAGAGGTTTTGTATTCACAAAATCCTAAAGCGGTAGGAAATGCGGTTCCACAAGATGATTTCTACTATCTACCGTAAGAGAATAAAATCATTTTTAATCTTTTGCTTTTGGGTGAGCCTTTGGGCGTTGGTGGCTAAACTTGTTGGCCATCAGCTCTTAATCGCTTCCCCAAAAGAAGTAGTTATTGCTTTATTCGAGTTGTTAAAAGAGGCTGAGTTTTATAGTTCTGTTTTAAAAACTTGTTTAAAGATAGCAATAGGGTTTATCTCCTCACTTTGTTGTGGAGTCCTTTTTGCTTATATTTGTTCTCGAGTAACTTTTATTCGAGAACTTTTTACTCCCTTAATTCGATTGATACGCTCGATTCCGGTCGCCTCAATTGTGATAGTTATTCTGATTTGGATCTCTTCTAAGAATTTATCAATTGTAACCTCTTTTATGATGTCCTTTCCAATTATCTATGAAAATGTATTAAAAGGTATCATGAATGTAGATACAAAACTCATAGAAATGGCTAAAGTGTTTCACTTAACTAAAACTAACAAACTTAAAGCAATCTATCTACCTCAAGTACTACCATATCTTGAATCTGCCACGGTGCTTTCTCTAGGACTATGTTGGAAGGCGGGTGTTGCGGCAGAAATTATAGGGCTTCCGACCGGCACTATTGGAGAAAAGCTATATCAGGCTAAAGTTTTCTTTGATACCCCTTCAGTATTTGCTTGGACTGCAGTGATAATTCTATTATCCTTTGTCTTTGAAAAGGTGTTTGCTTTGTTGATCAAGAAAGGAATTCAAAGATGGAAGGTATAATTAGTAAAAAATTTAAAGAAAAAGTGCTTTTTGATAACTTTCACCTTGTTATACCTGAATACAAGATTACTTGGATAAAAGGCAATTCGGGTAAGGGTAAGACTACTTTGCTCAGAATCCTTGCAGGACTAGAAAGTATTGATAGTGGTGAGGTTACAGATTTTTTAAAAAGAAGATGCTCTTATGTATTTCAAGAACCTCGTTTAATAGAGCACTATTCAGCGCTCGATAATCTGTTATTAGTCACTAAAGATGAGGCTAAGGCTAAAGCGTTATTGCTAGAAATAGGGCTTGGAGAGGATAAACTGCCAGTTTCAAAGTTTTCTGGTGGTATGAAGAGCCGCGTTGCAATTTTAAGAGCGTTATTAGCCCCTTCAGATTTTATCCTTTTTGATGAACCGTTTAACGGCTTAGATTCAGATAATAAAACGTTAATTAGTAAGATTATACTGCGAGAAGCTGAAAATAAAACATTAATATTTGTGACACATGTGGAGCAAGATTTAGCAGGTTTGACCGTAAATAACGTTATTTCTATCTAATTTGATATTTTTTTAGTGTAACTTTGTACTTTTTTTCGTTTACTTCTGAATATTAATATGCTAGTATTTGTATACAAGGTGGTTCTATGAAGAAAGTTTTGGGCATTCTTTTGATTTGTCTTTTAGTAGCGTTTGTACTTCCTGCTGAAAAGCTTGTTTTAAGGTTGGTAGCTAATGTACCAGTTCAGACCTACTGCACGCACGATACTTTCATTCTAGATACGGATGATAAGAAGGTTTCTGTTGAAGTGTTTGGAGCCACAGAAATTGAAAAAGATTTATATAAAGTGACAGATTCAAATGTAACTTTAAAATTAACCAGATTGTAATTATAAAGAACCTCATCCATAAAAAGATGAGGACTTTTTTTATAGAGTTGTGTTATTATTAAGGTATGAATGAAAAATTGCCTAATTGGAACTTGGATACCATTTATCCTGGAATAAAAAGTAAAGAGCTTATAGCTGATTTATCTCGTGTTAAAGAGTTATCTGAAAAGATTATCTCCTCTTTAAATAGCAGTACCTTGCATGAACTGCTTTTAATGTTCAATGAACTTAATGCGCTTGCACAAAACCTTGATTCCTACTCCCTTGCTTTAATTTCTACTGATAGCACTAATGAAGAGTATTTACAACTTCAAGCAAAAATTGAAGAAGTGCTTCTTTTTAAAGATGAATGTGATACTCGCTTTGCAATGGAAGTTAAAAATAGAGAAAGTGAAATACAAAGCGAAGAGAATAAAGAATATCGCTTTGTACTTGAAGAAATGAAAACTGAAGCAGAGTATCAGATGAGTTTGAAAGAGGAAATGCTAGCCTCTAATTTAAACCGCTCTGGTGGCGATGCCTTTTCAAGATTGCAAGATTCCCTTTGTGCTAACATTGAAAAAGATGGAGAGACTCTAATCGCACTTCGCGCTAAGGCTCAAAGCAGCGATAGAAAAGAGCGAGAGCGTGCTTTTTATAAAGAAAAGGCGCTTTTAAAAGAGCATGAAGTGGCTTACTCCTTTGCATTAAACGGGGTAAAAGGTACTGTTTTATCCTTGGAAAAATGTAGAGGCTGGAAGAGTCCTTTAGAGCGTTCTGCCTTCTGCTCCCGTATCTCAATGAAAGCGTTAAACGCTTTAATTTCTACCTTAGAAGAAGCGCTTCCTATGTGGAGAGATTACCTTAACACCAAAGCTCAAATCTTGGGTTTGAAAAAGCTCTCATTTTATGATTTGTTTGCACCTGTTGGTAAAGTTGAAAAAGAATACTCGTTTGAAGAAGCAAAGCATTTAGTGGTTAACTGTTACAGTGAGTTCTCACCTAAAATGGGACAATTTGCTCAAAATGCGTTTGATAACAATTGGATCGATGCACCTCTTTATAAAGGAAAAGTAGGGGGAGCTTACGATACTTGTTTCTTTAAGAGTAAGCAAAGTAGAGTACTTTGTAACTTTGACCACTCCTATGATGCTGTTAGTACCCTTGCTCATGAACTAGGACATGCTTACCACGATTCTGTAGTCCTTGAGCTTCCGTGTCTTTTAGCAGATTACCCAATGCCAGTTGCAGAGACTGCGAGTATTTTTGGTGAAACTTTATTATTCCAGTATATGAAGAAAGGTATGGATAAAGCTGAACTGCTTCCAATTCTTGAATCTACTTTATCTGGGGGTTGTCAAGTTTGTGTTGATATCCTCTCTCGCTTCTACTTTGAGCAATCTGCTTTTGAAGCACGTAAAGAGGGGGATGTAAGTCCTGCTCGTTTTTCTGCTTTAATGCTAGAGGCTCAAGAGCGAACCTATGGTGATGCCATGGAGAATAAACATGAGTATATGTGGGCAGTTAAGAGTCACTACTATTCAACTTCTTTTAGCTTCTACAACTACCCGTATGCTTTTGGACAGCTTTTTGCCTTAGCACTCTATTCTTCAAATATGAATTGTGAGGACTATGTAAAACTTTTAAGAAATACTGGCTGTATGAGTGTAGATGATGTAGCGCTTTCTGCTGGTTTTGATATCACGGATAAAGCGTTCTGGCGTTCTGGTTTAGAAGTTTTTGCTCAGTATTTAAAGATGATGAAAGAATGCGCGTTATAATAGAAAAACTAATTACAGGGGCTATAGGGCTTGCTCATAAGGATGGCAAATCATTATTTATTCCCTCCACTCTTCCTCAAGAAGAGGTAGAGTGCCATGTAGTCCAGGATAAGAAGAATTATAGCCTTTGTGCGCTTGATGAGATAATTACTCCATCCCTTGATAGAATTAAACCTTCCTGTCCATATTCTGGAAGGTGTGGGGGTTGTGATTTTGATTTTGTAGCTGCTAAAACAAGTGCTGAATTAAAGAATGAAATTGTTCAAGATAACTTAAAGCGTATTGGAAAACTTGATTACGAATTTGAAGTCTTCCCTCCCGCCTTTAGTAAGGGGGAAGATTATAGAATTAGAGTTCGCTTTCACTTAGATTTAAAAACTAGAACGATAGGTTTTTTACCCTCTAAAGGAAGTAAATTAGTTCCAATTACTAAGTGTTTAAGATTAACAGAGCGTCTTAACAGTTTGCTAGAAGAAAGAACAACCCTTTTAAACTATGCTAAAAAACTAAGTTTAACTAAGGGTGTTAACCAGTATGGCTATGTC
>CAYYEN010000040.1:0-11749 GCA_964470795.1 uncultured Spirochaetaceae bacterium
CTTTTGCAAGTTCTACTGTGAGTTCGATTGGGAAGCCATAAGTATCATAAAGCTTGAAAGCCATTCTACCAGAAATAACACGGCTATTGCCTTTCATTAAGTTAGGTAATAACTTCTCAAATTCTTTTTCACCTTTTTCTAAGGTTTCACTGAATTTGTGCTCTTCTCTAGCAAGTTCTTCAAAGATAAAATCTACTCTTTCTTTAATTTCTGGATAAGGCTCACCATAGAGAGCAATTACAACTTTAGCAAGAGTGGCAAGGAATTCACCTTGGATACCAAGCTTTTGTCCATGTCTTACTGCACGTCTGATCAAACGACGTAAGATATAACCTTGTCCTACATTAGAAGGAGCCATACCTTTTTGGTCGCCTAAGATAAATACAGAGGTTCTGATATGATCAGCTACGATACGGATAGAATTATCATTCTCTTCGTTCTCACCATATTTTTTACCCGAGAGTTCTTCAATACCCTTAATAATTGGTTGGAAAACTTCAGTTTCGTAAACACTCTTCTTACCTTGTAAGATAGCAATTGTACGTTCAATACCCATTCCGGTATCGATACACTTTCTCTCCATTTCTTGATAGGTTCCATCAGCCTCTTTACGATAACCCATGAAAACATCATTCCAAATTTCGAAGTATTTACCACATTTACAGCCAGGTTTACAATCTGGTCCACAACTAGGACGTCCTGTATCGATAAACATTTCAGAGTCTGGACCACAAGGACCAGTTTCTCCAGCAGGACCCCACCAGTTGTCTTCACGAGGCATGAAGTATATATGATCTTTAGCAATTCCAAGGCGAGCCCAAGTTGAAGCAGCTACTTCATCACGGGGAACCCCTTCATCGCCTTCAAAGACAGTGACAGATAGATTACTTGGATCAAGTTCTAATACTTTAGTTAAGAACTCATAACTATACTGTATCATCTCAGTTTTAAAGTAAGCACCTAAAGACCAGTTTCCGAGCATCTCAAAACAAGTTAGGTGATGAGGATCGCCTACTGCATCAATATCTCCGGTTCTAATACACTTTTGGTAATCGACTAATTTATTTCCAGCAGGATGAGGAGCACCTAAAATATAAGGTACAAGTGGATGCATACCTGCAGTGGTAAACAATACCGTTGGATCGTTTTCTGGAATCAAGGAAGCACCAGAAATCTGGGTATGTCCCTTAGATACAAAAAAATCTACATAAGCTTTTCTTAATTCATTAGCAGTCATCTTTTTCATAACATTTACTCTATGCTTTTTTTAATATTTTGCCAACAAGAAAAGAGATAATTGAACAAAGCTATCAACTTCTTTTTTCTCTCTTTTCTTCTTGGGCTTGAGTTTTTTCAACAAATCATTTTTCTTTTTATAAATCATTGTATGGTTAAGTCCTGCATACTTTTGAGCATATTTGTAATTAATATTTTCTACAAATTGCTTGGGAAAAACCACATCTTTATTATTGCTCATTAAAATCTGAGCTATATTCCACCCCGGTCCGCCATCTTTTTCCTCTACTAAGAGTAACAGGTCGACAATCTGGGCAAATAGTCTATTACGCAACACCGCATACCACTTCTCAACTTTTCTGCAAGGTGCAAAGCGGGTTATTAACAATCCCCCAGTATTAGCAATTCTTACCATCTTCTCTTTTTCTGTTACTGGTAAACATTGATGAAGGGGTGTTTGTAATACTAATATAGTTTCTAGGTTGATTTTCTCAGCTACACTGATAGCAAAAGACGGAAGTCCTAAATCGAGGGTGGTGGTTAAAACTGCCCCTGCTTCTTTTACTTCTTCAAGCTGTTTTAACGCATCATCTTTACCTTGTAAGGAAGGTAAATGCATTCCAAGTAGCCCTACTTTGTTTTTTTTAAGAAGTTCAACATTTCCTACAAGGTATAGAAATCTAACTGGAAATTCCCCATCTAACAAACAGGGAGGAAAACTAGGACTTGTGGGAGTTAAGATTGTATAATCAAACGTGTAAGCTTCAAACGCAAGACACACTCTTTGATAAGCTGAAAAGATATCGGCTTGGGTAAATCTTGTCAGTTTAGCTAAATCATAAAGGTAATCATTTACAGGTTTTGTAATATCCAAAGATAGCAAAACTTCAGAGTAAGCTTTATAAGCATTCTCTTCATCCCCTTTATAAAGATATACTAAAGTTTCATATAACATTGCCTCTGCTTTATGCTCTTGCATAGGATGCCGCCTCTAACAATTGATATAAAAAATTACAAATTGGAGTATCCATATTATGCGCTTTACCAAGAGCACTCACCGTACCGGTAAAGTAGTCGTTTTCAGTCTGTCTACCCGCTTCCACATCTTGAAGCATTGAAGTCTTACCATCATCAGAACATTTTCTAAGTTGACAAATTACTTTATCAACATCTTCTTGATTTAAGTTAATCTTTTCAGCCTGAGCAACTTTTAAAACTTCTTCACAAACCATCAAAGAAGCTTTCATAAAAGCCTCATTGTCGTAGACCTTAGAATAAGGGGTTAATAAAATAGCAGAAAGGGTATTAAAGCAACAATTTAGCATAAATTTCCACCATTGTGCTTTATGAATATCTAGTGGTATTTCGTAATCTAGGTCAGCCGCTTTAAAAAGAGTTTCAACACTCTCGACCTCTTTAGTAATAACATTATCTTTTGCTCCAAAGCAGATAGTACCACCTCGAAGCGCTAATAGCTTAATATTGTTACCAAGCTTAATAGCAGACACATCTTTAATAAAGGCATATAACACCTTAGCTAGAGGAAATTCCTTTTTTAATATAGTTTCACTTACGACTCCGTTAAGGAGGGAAAGTAAGATAGTACCTTCTTTTACAAATGGTTTCATTTGTTCAACGGCTTGAGGTAAATCATAGTTCTTTACTGCAAGGATGATTAGATCACAAGTTTTAGCAGAGCTTGGTGTTAAACAATTGAATACAATTTTCTCACCATTGATAAAAATACCGTTAGTCTCATAAGAGGCTTTACGACTTTCGTCAACTATCAAAAAGAGGTTAGAAATCTTCTGTAATTTGTGTGCAATTATAGCACCTACTGCACCAGCACCTATCAATCCTACATTCATATTTTCTATTCTAAAAGAAATTAGATAAAAACGCAAATATTGCTTTCTTTTTTATTTCCCATCTTAAAAAAATTAGATATGATTCAATTGTGAAGAAAACTACATCCTGCCTTTTTCTAATATTTATAATATTTTCTTTCTCAGCTTTTGCTACTAATGAGCAAGAAATACTTGCTTTAGATTCAATTCAATATAAATATCTTGAACACTTATATATCGTACAAGGATATGCATTACCTTTTTCAAGTTATCCTTATTCGGTTGCGGAATTCAAAGTTGCCTTAACAAATATCAAAAGTGACTTACTGACAGAAAGTGATAAAGTACTTTATGATAATCTAGTTGAAGGCCTTACCGCAAAGCCGGATATAAAAACTCCAGGTTTTAATTTAGGTTTTACTGGAATTATCAACCTCTCTACTTTTTTGCAAACCAATAAAAATCCACTGACGCGTATTTATGAAACCACTCTTACTGAGTTTTCTATAAATAGAAGCTCACTATCTTTTATAACAGATGCGTGGGTTGCTAATAATTTTTATGGCTATGCAAGTTTAAGCCTTGGCAATATTAATTTAACAAGAGATCCTTTTGAAGGTTACGTAAATACCAATATTCCAGGTTATGATTCAAACTTTAAATTTAGTTTTGACAATGTTGATGCAAACATCCCTTATAGAGCTTTCCTCTCTGCAGGTGGCAACAATTGGAATGTACAGCTAGGTAGAGAAAGTCTTAGTTGGGGTAATGGTATTACTGGTAACTTTGCCCTGTCCTCGCATATTCCCTACCACAATTTGATAAAGTTTACTGCCTTTTCTAGCAAATTAAAATACACCTTTTTAACTTCTTTCTTTCCTCATCCACAAAATTACTATCTATCAGATGGAACTCTTGCTCAATGGCAAAAGCAAGGGAACATTGTTGATGGTTTAAAAGCTTTCATTGCACATCGCTTTGAATTTAGACTTGCTCAAAACAAGTTACTTTTTGCTATAACTGAGGCAATAATGTATCAATCGGCAACTAATGCCTTTGATCTTTCAGTCTTCTCACCCTTAATGCTCTTTCACAACTTCTATATCAAGGGCAATGCAAACTCTTTATTAACACTAGAAGCTAACTACACTCCTATTAAAAACTTAAACTTATACTTTCAAGGAGTAGTAGATGATTTAGCAATTCCAGGGGAAAGCAAACCAGGAGTATCTCAAGAGGCACGACCTAATGCGTTTGGTCTAATGCTAGGCTTTACCTCATTTCTTTCTACCTCTGAGAATGCTGGACTTGAAATAAATGGCGAAGTTGCTTACACCACACCTTATCTCTATTTACGAAACAACGGAACTGATGATTCGCCTCAAACTTCTTATGGAGTCAACTTTATAGTCGCAAATAGATATTTTAAAGGTAATGGCTTAAACGGAAACGATATCTTTTATAACTTAGAATTTTTAGGCTATCCATATGGTGGAGACGCAATAGTCTCAACTATCTGCCTTAATTATAATCATGCAGATAAATGGTCTGTTGGTAGTTCTCTGCTCTACCTTGTTCATGGAACCTTTGACCTCTTTACTCGTTGGTCTCAAGTCTCTTCTGAAGGCGTTACCCTACCAAGCGCTGAGGATACTCAGACTCCTACAACTACGCATCCTAATACAGGAAACGAAAAAGATACAGCTGCAACACTTCGAAATGCGGTCTCTCACACTATCTTGACAAGTTTTTCTGGCGGTTATCATTTTACTGATAGACTGAGACTCTATTCTCAATTAGATTTTCTCTCAATTTATAACAATAACAATATAGTCTCTAACAAGTGGGAGAATAATATCCGCTTTACTATTAGTTTTAGTATGTATACTAATTTTAGATAAAAAAAAGCTGCTTACAATCTCTCATAAACAGCTTCTGCCTTAGTTGAGGCTTTCTTCAACTATATTAGTTTCCATTAAAACATCAGGATATTTTTTAAGAATATTCATTAAGCGAAGGGCAGAGCCGGTAGGTATATTTGTACCATGCTCCCAAGCTTGCACCGTTTTATGGCTAACGCCTAAAACTTGAGCAAATAGAGACTGAGAAAGTTGTAAGAACTTTCTCAATTCCTTTACATCCTTTGCCTCCATTGCGGTAGGCTCATTAATTTTGATAAATTTATTAGTCTTCGTTAAGACGCCTTTTTTTGGATATAAGGCATCTTTAATCGAATCTTTATAAATACTAATCATTTAGCATAAATATGGATATATTCAGCAAGCATATCCTTTATTTTGTTCTGGCATTTTCCGCAACCGGTACCACAACCTGTGAGACGAACTAAGTCCTCATAAGTTTTAGCTTGGTCAGTTTTGACTAAGTTCTCGATTTGTACATCGGTAACACCTTTACATTCACAAACAATCTTAGCAATGCTACCCTTAAAAGGATTATTTCGACCTTGTTTTTCAAGGTAATCATCAATAGCAGCGCGAAGTGCTTTATCGCCTAGAACAGAACAGTGAAATTTGTGCTCAGGAAGTCCACCAAGGGCAGAGGTAATCATCTGTGGGGTGATATTGTAAGCTTCTTTTAAGCTCATACCTTTAACTAATTCACTCATCATTGAAGTGGAAGCAATTGCTGAAGCGCAACCAAAAGTAAGCCATCTAATTTCTGAAATCTTATCGTCCACTACTTTGATAGCAACTCTCATTTGGTCCCCGCAAGCTAAAGAGCCTACTTCACCAATTCCATCATATTTAAAATCATCTTCTTCTTTCCAAATATTTCTTGGATTAACAAAATGATCTTTTACTGTATCTGTATAAACCCATTGGGCCATGAAACTACTTTTATTATCCATCTTAAGCCTTCCTTGTGCTCATTGAGCGAATCTTTTTAATGATCTTAGGTAACACTTCGATAACATAATCGACTTCAGCTTCTGTATTATAACGACCGAGGCTGAAACGAATTGAACCATGTGCAAGCTCGATATCTAAACCGGAAGCTAATAATACATAACTAGGTTCTAGGGAACCGGAAGCACAAGCAGAACCTGTGGAGACTTCAATTCCTTCAAGGTCTAAATAAAGAAGAATAGATTCTCCTTCCGCAGCAGGGAAAGAAACATCTAAGGTTCCAGGTAAACAATGCTCTTGATTACCATTAACTACAGTCTCAGGTAGAGCTGCAATTATACCTTTTCTAAGTCTTTCTCTTAAGAACCAAAGTTGATCATGTTCAGCGCTCAAATTCTTATAAGCGAGCTCACTTGCTTTTCCAAGTCCGATAATACCTAAAGTGTTGTAAGTACCAGCTCTTAAAGCCTTTTCTTGGTGTCCACCTTTTAGGTAGGCAACTAAAGGAGCTTTCTTTCTCACATACAAAACACCAATTCCTTTAGGACCATAAAACTTATGAGCAGAAAGAGAAAGATAATCACAATCGAGATCCACACAAGAGACTGGAATCTTTCCCATTGCCTGGGTCGCATCAGTATGCATATAAGCGCCATAGGAGTGTGCTAGCTGTGTAATTTCCTTAACTGGTTGAATAGTACCAGTTTCGTTGTTACCAACCATCACAGAGACAAGTATTACATCGTTCCCCATCATCTCTTTTAATACATCCATTTTGATCATGCCAGTACTATCAACAGGAGCAAAGTCTATTTTATAGCCTTTCTTGATCAAGTACTTACACATCTCGATAATAGCAGGGTGTTCTATTGTAGAGACAATAATACGATTACGTTTACCGCCTTTATCGATTTCTTCTCTAAAGGTGTTTAAAACAGTATTGTTGGACTCTGTTGCACCGGAAGTAAAATACACGCCGTCGGGGTCACAATCTAATAATTTAGCAACCTCTAAGCGAGACCATTGTATAGCAGCTTCACTTTCTCTTCCCATACCATGCATGCTAGATGCATTACCATAAAGAGAAATATTTTGCCACATAAACGATGCGACTTCTTCATCAAGTTGAGTTGTTGCATTGTTATCCATGTATATATATTTGTTTGGCATAATAACCTCTGATTTAAAGTTACCGATTAACTTCTTTATCGTCAATAGATAGCGAATTATCGAAAACAAAAACTTCTTGTTTTTCCCTACAAAACCGTATTTTATGAGCTTTGGCCCATTCTACATAACCACAACTTAAAGGAAGGTAATCGGCAAACATCGCTCGAAACAGATTCACCGATTGGCATCTTTTACACTTTTTAAATCGTTTATCATAAACCGAACATAGGTTTGTCTCTTTATTAAGAAATTCGCAAGCTGAAGAGAGGTCAAAAACTACTTCATCAGGGTAGATAACTTTCTCATGGCAACAAAGTCCACATTGCTTACAAAGCCCTTCCCAATCTTTCTTATTCATATAATTTCCTCAATTCTTCTTGCCCTTTACCATCTATTCCTGGCAATACCGATAAGAAGGTGAGAGCGACCCCGCCTTTAGAGCAGATTTCAAAATCTGTTTCTTCGGTATCACAAACAATATATCTGTTTTCACCACCACTTACCAAATTATAATGGTCCTCTCCCTCTGGAGCAGAACCAGCTTTAAAAATTCCATCAGGATATCTTAAATAACCAAGTTTACACACTTGTGCTTTTTGGGTGATAGCAAAAGGTGCATTGATATTTAAAAAACGTCTGTTGTTTAAAAGCGGATAGATTATTTCAAGATTCTCAGCTAAAAACTTTGCCACTCCTTCATAGTTATATTCTCCGCTCTTATTAGGCTCAGAAGAAATAGCAATTGCTTTAATCCCATGGATGGCAGCCTCACTTGCGGCTCCACAAGTTCCAGAGTAGAGGATATCAGTTGACATATTGCCCCCTTGATTAATTCCTGAAACAACTAAATCGGGCGCGGAGGGAAGAAACTTAGCTTTGGCACCATATAAGATACAATCGGTTGGAGAGCCGGAGCAATGATAATGATTTTCTCCATATTTAACCATTTTAACAGTTCCAGTAACTGTCATCTTATGTGAAAAAGCAGAGCAATTGTTACTTGGTGCTATTACCCAAACTTCATGACCGAAAGAAGTAAGTACAGCTTCAAGTACTTTAATACCAACACTTTGGTAACCATCATCATTAGTTAATAATATATTCATCTCTTCTCCTTTATATAAAATCTTATTGTAACAGATAATAACAAAAAAGCGATAGCTTTTACACTACCGCTCTTTAATTGATAATCAAAACAAATATTAGTTTTCTTGTTTTCTGCCGTATCTTTTGTTGAAACGATCAACACGACCAGTTGTATCAACAAGCTTTTGTGCACCAGTAAAAAATGGGTGACAAGCTGCACAGATTTCAACGTTTAGGTTCTTTGCAGTAGTTTTAGTTTTGATAACATTGCCACAGGAGCAATGTACTTCTCTTAATTCATAGTTAGGGTGAATGCCTTTCTTCATTTTGTTTCCTCCAAAATATATCAAATACTCCCTGTTTTCAAACAGAAAGCCAAATGTCAATTCATTCCCATGCTGTTATTAGCATTGCTTACCGCATTGCCACTAATACTAGCTAGGAACTCTTTATTATTAGAAGTTTTCTTCATTTTGTCAATTAGGAAAACGGACATATCTACATCATCCATATTAGCTACTGCATTCCTCAGTAACCAGATACGAGTCTGTTCATCTTTAGTAAGTAATAAGTCATCACGTCGAGTTCCTGACTTCTTGACATTGATAGCTGGGAACTTACGAGAATCAGCCATACGACGGTCTAATACAATTTCGTTATTACCAGTACCTTTAAACTCTTCAAAGATAACTTCATCCATACGGGACCCAGTTTCAATTAAAGCTGTCGAAATGATAGTTAAAGAACCACCATTTTCAATATTTCTGGCAGCTCCAAAGAATCTCTTAGGTTTATGAAGTGCATTAGAATCGACACCACCAGATAAGATTTTACCAGAGGCGGGGACTGTTTGGTTATAAGCACGAGCTAAACGAGTGATAGAGTCTAATAGAATTACTACATCTTTATGGTATTCCACTAAGCGTTTTGCCTTTTCAATTACCATTTCAGCAACTTGTACGTGGCGAGTCGCTTGCTCATCAAAAGTGGATGCAACTACTTCTGCATTAACATGACGACGCATATCGGTAACTTCTTCAGGCCTTTCATCAACTAATAATACAATTAATTTAACATCTGGATGGTTAGCAGTAATTGAGTTGGCAATCTTTTGCATTAACACAGTTTTACCAGTTCTAGGAGGAGCAACAATTAAAGAACGTTGCCCTTTTCCAATAGGGCAGAATAAATCGACTACACGAGTTGAGATATCAGCCTTACCTTCAGTATCGATTACCTCTAAGTGTAATCTTTCATCAGGAAATAATGGGGTTAAACTATCAAAAGGAGCTCTAAGCTTAGCAGTTTGAGGAGTATCGCCATTAACGTTGATAACTTTAAAGATTACATAGGAGCGATCATATTCTCTTGGAGTTCTAACTTGAGCAAAGACTTCATCTCCTGTTCTGAGGCCATTTGCCTTGATTTGGTTTTGAGGAATATAAACATCTTCAGAACTTGATAAATAGCTGTTAATCGCATATCTAATTAAACCATAACCGTCAGGGAGTACTTCAATAGTACCAACTACCATAATTACACCACCAGAGGCAGTATGGTTTTTAAGTATTTCTTCGATTAAATCTTGTTTTCTGCATTCAAGAATTTCTTCTTCACTAATTCCCTTTTCACGAGCAAAATCTCTAAGTTTGTTTAAATCATAGGTTAAAAGCTCTGAAAGGAACAAACGTGGTGCCTCAGGATTATCTACTGCACTGATTTCTGCAGGATATTCCTCTTGTGGACGACGATTATTATTATTGTTATTGTTCTTGAATTTATCTTTTTTGTTGTTGTTATATTTAGGATTCTTATTATTGCGATTAAATCTATTATTGGGATTGCGAGTAACTTCTTTTTCCTCACTCCCCTTTGCCTCTCCTTCTTCAGGAGTAACAACTTCAGTATTTTCTGCATCTGTTGCAACTTCAACGTTTTCTACAGGTGTTTTGTTAGTATAAGTTTCTTCAATTATCTCGTTATCAATAACTTCAGTTTGTTTTTGTTCGACTGTTACAGCTTCATCTTCTTGAATTTGTTGTTCAGTTGTCTTTTTGGCAGTTCTAGTATTTCTTCGATAATTGCTTTTAGGTTTACCATCTGTTGAAGTTCTTTTAGTTTTCTTTGCCTTATGTTCTGTTGAAGGTGCTTCTACTGTAGTATTTGTATTCTCTAAAGGGAGTTCTAGCTGAACTTCTTCTTGAGGTGCTGCTTGTGGCGCTTCTTCTTTTTTAGGAGCCGCTTTTACTTTAACAGTACGTTTAAGAGGCTTTGAAATTTTAACTTTTTTCACAACTTCAGTAGTCTCAGAAACAGTTTCTACTGGTTTCTGCTCTTCTTTTTCATTAGATAAATCTTCTGATTGCATTAATTATCTCCATTAATTGGATAGAATGTTCATATACTCCTTTCTGGAGTCCTATGAATTATAGTTTTACATTAGTCTTATAAAGTTCTATTTCATTTCCGCGATATAAAACAATCGTGGAAACTAACTTGCTACAGAAATAGAATTTATTGGAAAAACTTATTTTATACCTTAAATATAAGACCAACTGCTTTCGATGTCAACTATGCCTTTGCTTTGGATGTATTCTTTCATCAAAATACATGCAGCAACACAAGCTCTTCGTCTTATAGCATCACGACTTATACTCATAAATTGTAGTTTTACAGTAACAGTTGGGTAAAGTTTACTAGCAAAGCCAAAGCAGAGGGTCCCCACTTCTTTATCTTCACTCTTATCAGGGCCAGCAACTCCTGTAATAGAGATTGCGTAATCTGTAGAAAGTACGTTTAATGCACCTTCAGCCATTTCTTTTGCACACTCACAGCTTATTACCCCAAACTCTTCAACAGTTTTAGGAGAAACCTTTAATACATTTATTTTTACTTCAGCAGAATAACTAATAATTCCACCTTTGTAATAATTACTAGCGCCAGCTTTATCGGTCAACAATTTACCAAGTAGACCGGAAGTACAGCTTTCTGCAGTTCCAATTGTCGCCTTTTGTTCAAGTAATAAGTCTTCTAAGGAGGAAAAGGCATCAGTATCTCCCTCTTGTATCAATTGCTTTCCAACAAGCGCTCTTAGCTTTTCAATTGCAGCTCTTCTCTTAACCTCAGTTCCACCAGATAAAAATAAACTAATCTTAAAATCTTGAAATCTTGTTCCCCAATTGAGTGAGTTATCAGCTTCAAGAGTTGCTTCTTCTAATCGCGATTCAGGAATTAAGAAAGTAGAATATTCTTCTCTTTTCTCTTCCTTTATATTATTAAGCTTCCTTAAGAGAGGAATAACCTCACTTTCAAATAAAGGATGAGCTTCTCTAGGAGGGCCTGGAAGTGCAATTATAAGCGCTTTATCTGCATAGCCATAAAAGCCGTCAGCAGTTCCTCTAGGATTTACTATTGGAGTAAAACCTTGAGGAAAGTAAGTCTGCTTTTCATTCGCACCATGAATACGCTCTCCTACTCTTTTATATAAGCGGTCCCAACTCTCTTGGTCTCTTTCAAGCGCTACCCCGCTTACTTCTGCAATGG
>CAYYEN010000041.1:0-11626 GCA_964470795.1 uncultured Spirochaetaceae bacterium
CTGTTATGGCAAGCATTAGACCATTGCCACTAGCTAAAGCTCCGATTAGAGCACCTCCAAATGTACGTCCCGCTTGCATCATTCCACTAGTGGTGCTTGCTATACTTTGAATAATTGTCCCGACTTGAGTGAGTTGCATTATCATTGTTGTCGATAGAGCAGTTAATCCAGCCTTAGCATCTCCTGTTGTTAATCCCGCAATTAGAGCCATAACTCCACCTTGAGCAAGACCAGCAAATGTATTTTTTAGGAGAGATGTTGTGTTTCTCATGGTTTGTAGTCTTGTTTCAGCTTCAGCGGCCGCTCCGCCTAATTGGGAAAACCTAGTCATTTGTGTTCTAATGCTAGATGACCCATTTTGTAATTCTCTCGCTAAGGCATTTGCTTCGACAGCATTCATTCCTAATGTATTCTGTAAAGTGTGAAGAACAAGATTTGCATTTGCCGCATTAGGTGTAATTCCTCTTAATGCTTGATTTAATTCAGAATAAACCAAAGATGAACCATCTTGTTTTTGGAAACTTCCAACAGTTGTAGCTCCAAGCATTGATTTCGCCGCCTGAGCTTGATCATTTTTGCTTATTAAGTCTTGATATTTTTGAATTTGTTTATAAACAATAGGAATTTTTTGAGACAACTGTTTTAATCTTCCGTTGTCATTTGTTAAACTATCCCAAAATCTTTGACCAATAAACTGCCCAGCTTGAACAACTGCACCGACCCCATTTTGGATACCTTTAACTACATTTAAAAGAAATTTCTGTCCAAAAATAACAGCGGCGGCACCACCCAATAGAAGTTCAATAAAATTTACCCCATTAAATGCACTAAGAACCTTATCTAAACCACTAACAAGATTTTTTGCTAATTTATTTCCAACCAAATTAATACGAAACTGTTCCCATGTATTTGATAATTTGTTTACTTGATACTCTAATGTATCTTGATATTTTGAGAACTGTAATGCGGATTTTCCAGCACTATCATAAGCTATTTCTGTTAATTCCATAGTTCTGTTAAAATCTGACATTAAAGCTAAGAAACGAGATTGTTCGTTTATCAAAATAAGTTTCCCTATTTTACAGACTATATCTTCACATAAATGTGTCTGGCACTTCGGATTTTAAAAATCCTACTCTATTATTATAATTACTTATAATTTAGATAGTCGTTGAACCTTACTCTTTATTCTTAAAGAGTCTTGGCTGCGGATTGCTCAATTCTTTCTTTTTTACCTTACCGAAATAGTTAGTTTCGCCGCACAGTATGTTACCATCCGTGTTTGGTAAGAAAGACTCTAAGACCGTCCCCGCAATTCACCAGATTTTTATTTCTTTGTATTATTAAGCCGCAAAGAGAAGTGGGTTAACATCTAGCCTACTTCCGGCCGCTTGAGTTGCTATCGTTTTACCTATTATCTTTCGATAATAGACAGACTATATCACTTATGATTATTCATAATTTTACCGTTTCGGATTTAAAAAAAATCCTACTCTACTATTATAATTACTTATAATTTCGATAGTCGTTGAACCTTATTCTTTATTTATAAATTTTAAAAGAATCTTGGCTGCGGATTGAGCAATCTTTTGATTTTTTACTATACCTTAATAATTAGTTAAGCCACAATAATATCACTATTATTATTTAGTATCAAAAGCTCTAAGTTCTTCCCCGTCAATTAAATAAATTTACGTTACTAGCAATTAATAACGTTGTGTATTTTTAGAGAGGCTATCCCATTTTTTACCTAACTCTATAAAAATATCGTCCAATGGTCTCATCTGACCATCAATTGAGTCTTTTAGTTTTATTCCAACCGTTTTCAAAGCCTTATCCATACGGTTGTAATCTAAATCATCAAACTCTGATGCTGTTGTTCCCGCTACGTTTTCTTTTAGTTCTGTAAAGCGGGCTATAATAGTTTTTAATCAATTGTATTACTTTATTAATTCGCAAAATTAATAAAGACCTTATCGGTTTTCTCTATATTTCGATAGAGTTTAGACTATATCTTCATCTTATTTCTAAGAGCTTCCCATTTCGGAGTCGTAAGCTTACTCCTACTCAGTATTTCAACTGATAGTCGTTGAACCTTAATTTTGAAATAATTCTGGTTTTGAATTTTTTAATTCTTCAATTTCTTTTTTATAATAAAAATTTGTAAAAATTCTTTCAATAGTTTTTCTATTCTTCCCATACATATCTCCAATTTTTTGATAAGACATTTTCTCTTTATATCTTAAAATTATAATTTTTTCTAAATCTGATTTGGAGAATTTTTTAATTCCATTTCCAGATCTTTCTTTATGCCAATTTATAATTTCAGTTGTATTAAATTCATTTAATATGTCCACCCATGTTTTATAATTGCAGATAAATAAAAAGTTAGAAAGTGTTATTTTATCTTCATAATCTTTGTAAATTTCTTTTCTAGTTTCACTCATTAAACTTTGTCTAAATCTAATATCGTAAATATCTTCTTTTTTCATTTTACAATTTGGATTATCTTCTCCGTTTAAAAAATTACTAGAGTTTCCATTATTGTAACCACTATGCCATGAGTTATATAAATCAATATAATATTGCTCTCTATTATTTAATTCTTTCGCTTCACATTCCTCTAAAACTTCAAAATAGAAATTATTTATACCTAATTTATTCATAGCTATATGAATTTTACAAAGACTTCCGTTCTTAGCATCTCGAAGATGAGTTGTCCATCTTCTATTTATATCAGTAGAACGTCCAATATAAACTTTCTGGTTTATTGTATTTTTTATTATATAAATTCCTACCATAATTATTCCTTCATTCTTGGCTGCTGATTTTTCATTTAATTATTAGTTTATAAATTAACCATTTATAATTAAACTAGAAATTCCCAGCAATTAAAGAGGTTTCAAACGTATCTCACGATACGTTAGGGTTATAAACTAGCCGTACCTATATTTTCCAATTACATTCAAGCGGTTCGTTAAGCCGCCCCGTCTTTCGACCGCTACAGGTTTTCCCTGTAGTTTAGACTATATCTTTCTCTTCTTAAAAAGAGATACACTACTTCAACCTCACTTGAGGTTTATCGGAGCTAATTCCGATAGTCGTTGAACCGATTTCTTTTAAAAGAAATTTGGCTGCGGATTGTCCAATCCTTTTCTTTTTTACCCTACCAGATTTATTAAGTCTGCCGCCCGGTATGTCGCCATCCGAGTTTGGTAGAAAAGGCTCTAAGTAACTTCCCGTCAATTCAATGTAGTTCAGAGATTTTTTAATAATCCCTGCCCCTGATTGCTAACTTATATTTTTTACTCATAACTGTATATTGGAGTCTTGAAATTCCTTGTTTGAGTATTCTTATTGAAATATCTTTATAAATTGCTACTAAATCTGATATTTCATCAGAATTAAAATAGAGAGTTTTATCTTTATCTTTTAATTGATATTGGGTATCTCTTTCTATTTCAAATCTATCATTAAATCTCAATTCGCCAAGGTCTACGCTCTCAACTATTTCTTCTTTTTTGGGCGTAGAGTTTTCAAATAATTTGTTTGAATAATCTTGTCTTCTTAATTCATCAAAATCTACAACAATTTCTTTATTATCCTCAATATAGTATCCTTTAAAAACAAAATCCATTTTTTTGCTTTGAACTTTATCATAATTTTCCTTTTGTTCCTGTCTAACTTCATCAATGCTAGTGTATTTTGTATAATAAGTAGTTTTTAATTTATTGTTTATTATCCATAATAAACCGTCTTGAGATAAAGGAAAGGCTTTATACCAAAATATGCAATCTTTATGGGTGATTCTTTGTCCAGACATTACATTATAAATATTCCCACTTCGAAAATCTTTTGTTTTACAAAACTGAGCAATATTATTAAAAACAATAGTTTCTTTTGTCTTAAAATTATAACACACAATGTCATTTAGATTTACACCTTTTATATTATCGCTATTAAAGTAGTTGCCTTGATTACTATTTGAGGTTGCTAAATTTTTATTGTAAAATTTTTCATTTGGAATTTTATAGTGTGTCAAGTAGTACTTTTCCAATCTTGTTAATTCTTCCCCACTTTCAGCAGTTGCAATAAAATGCATTGAGAAGTTAAGTTTTCCATAATTAATAATGTCATCTTTAAGCTCTTGACTGCTTCCCATATAACCCCTATGAGTTAGAAGAGTTTTTGCTGTTATTTTGCCAATATACATTCTCCCTGTTAATTTGTTTTTTACATAGTAAATAAAACCGTATGTCATTTTTAATGACCTCCATTAATTTAATATTTATATCTAATAAATTTTATGTTAAATAAATTTATTTTTGATATTATATATATTATAACATAAATTTCTATGGAAGTCAATATTATCAGAGTATAGTTATGAATATAAAAAAGTCGCTGTACGAGGCGCTTCTTGCGTTGTTTCTATCATTTTTGTGATAAAAGCGGAAGCATTCTCAAAGGATATTCCAGCTGACTCAGCAATAGATGCAGACTTTGAAATAGCATAAGCTATACCTTGAACATCAGCCGCCGCTTTCGCCGCTAATTCAGAATAAACGTCAGTAACTTTCTGCCCTTCTGTCATCTCTAGCTTAAATCCACGTAACTTTATATTCCATTAAATTCGTTAGTTTTAATGCGTTTTAAACTGCTTATGGTTTCCCATAAGAATAGACTATATCTTTTTAATATCTTTTTCGAGACACTTATCTCTACTCTACTTCTCCATTGGATTTTCGATAGTCGTTGAACTTTGAGTTTAATATTAAATTTATTTTATCCAAATCGTCATATTTAATTTCAAGTAGCTCGATATTATTTTTATAACAATAGTTTCTTTTTATATCATCTCTTTTTTGGATTTTTGATAACGAGTCTTTAAAAAAACCATTATTTCTATAATGTTGCTCTCCTTGATATTCTATTGCTAAATTAAACTCAGGTAAGTAAAAATCAAATCTATAAAAATTTTTATTATTCAAAGGATCAAAAGTTTTTTGTTGAATAAAATCTAGTTTTTTACTCCTTAAAAAGTTATAAATTCGTTGTTCTCCAACACTTTTATTTTTATAACAATGCCAACAACCTCTGTTTCTACCATTAAACAAATCAGCTATTGAACAAACTATCAATTCCTCTCCACAATTTTTATGAATTAAAACCCCTTTTTTCTGCATACCAGAATATTCAATAAGAATATATTCATTAAGTAATTTTTCATCTAATATATTTTGAGCATCTTCTTTTGAATAAACTAACTTACCTTTTGCATAATTTCTACAATTATCGCAATGATTTGGTGTTGCTAATAAAGTTGCCTTACTGCGATGATTTATTTTTCCACAAATCTCACATTTAATAATAAATTTATTTTCTTCTTTATTATAAGATACAATTGAAAAATTAAAAAGTTTTGATAAGTAAGTTATTTTTTCATCTCCATTTTTAAAAAACTTTGAACATAAACATGGATTTATTTTTCTAAGAATATACTCAGCCTTATTGATTTTCAATAGTTCACCACAATTATTACATTTAATTACACTTGATTTTTTATAACCATTGAATTCAATAACATCAAAACTCCAATTTGGATATATAAATTTTATCTTTTCAATATATTCTGTTATTGTAAATTTATTATTTTTATTCATATTAAACTCCTTAGCTGCTGATTTCCCATTGTGTCATCTTATTTTCAATAAGCTTTAGGGAGTCCCAGACAATTAAAATATTTTATAGCGACCCTTCTAAGCCGCTGTCATCTCAGACGTTGCTTGTTCAAAACTTCCACCTTCCAAAGTCGCTAATCTCATTGTTTCTGTTGTTAAAGCGAATGCTTTATTTAAATCCAAACCTTGTTGCATAAATAAAGCTGATGATGAGATAACGTCTTTTGTTTTTTGTCCCAATTCTTGTGCCATAGCACTATAGTTATTGTATTGTCCCCACATTTCAGAAAGAGAATAGTCGGTAACCATAGCAATTGATGCAAGTCGTTTATCTAATTCTGTAACAGAGCGATAAGTATCAATAATAACTCTTTTAATACCATCCATAGCTGTTTTTAATGAGAAAAGTAATACAACTTTATCTTTTAATCCATCAAAAGTTTTATTAAATTTTTGTTGTATTGATGCTGCATTTTCTGTGGCATTAAAATATTGATACATAGATGAAGTATTATTATCAAACTCTTCTGATAAAGAATTACCGCCGGTTCTTATTAAATTTTCTAAACTTTGAGTTCCATCTAACAATAGTCTGTTTCTCTGTTCAGTTAAACCTCTTTCTCTATCAATTAACTGTTGTTGTTCTTGGAGAGCTTTAATTCTAATGTTTTCAATTGTTCCCCTTTGGCTTGATAAATTTCTTAACCTAGCTTCTCCCTCAGCAGCAACATTTATTTTCTTTCTAATGTCATCAACTGTGGCGTCACCACCAAAGGAGAAGCCTCTCTTATTTGCATCTGAAATAAGTTTTTTCCTTATCGTCTCTATATCGCCGCCAGCATCAATCTCCTGAAATGCCGTGTCAGATAGGCTCTTGATTTCTTCTAAAGATTTTCTTATTCTCTCTAGATTTTGATGTGTACTACTATCTTTTTGATTTCCGACATTCATATTTAAGCCAGCTCTTTCTGTATATCTTTCTTGTATTCTTCGGAATTCATTGTCGAAAACTTGCTTAAATTCCTTCTTATCTCCTCCAAGAGCTGAGGTTAATTGTTTAGCAAAACTTTGTGAAACCCCTAATGCACCAGAATCAAAAAGAGTTTTTTTACTTTGAGCAAACTTTTTTAATTCATTATTTGCGGCCGTAATTTCTGTTTTTAACCTATTAAATTCCTTTACATCCTCTCCCCTAAGATTTGAGGCCGCCATGTTCTGTCTAGATAGGTTAATCTTTTGATACTGTTTTGTTAAGAGCTCCATTTGAACCCTTAATTCTTGGAATTGAGCTTTACTTTTTGTTATATCAGAAGTATTCGTAAATCCCTGTCCTAGAATTGTTTGTAACTTATCAGCTTTAGCTATAATAGAATTTAATTGTGCCTGCATATTAGCAGCAAGAGTTTTTCCAACAGAACTAACATTTATTTCAGATTGTAATTTATCAAGGGTTTTTTTAATTGAACTAATATCAAATTCGCCTTGAAATCTTACAACTTGTTTTAAGTCGTTTTTATTCTTCATTTACTCCTCCTTTAAAGTATTTTTTTTAGTTTAGAAACAATATTATTTGTTTTTAAATTGAAATTTAAATCAATATTAACATAATTTAAAAGATTTGGATTATATTCAAATTTTAAATTCTTTTTGTCTGGATATGAATCCCAATCTATAATTCTAAAATTATCTTGAGATATAGTGTTTTTATAGTTTATTTTTATTGGCGAGTCTTTTGAACTATTGCTCATTAGTTCCTCTAAGTAAATTGAAATATTCTTCAACACTAAGGACGCTGGAATTATATCTTTGCCAACCAAGATAAAGCTACTCATATTAGTGTCTATAGATAAAAAATTTTCAAATTTAGAAAAATTTAATAAATAAAACATTATTAAATTTTCAATTCTCTCCTCATAGTTAAAAATTCTCGATAGAGGAATGTGCACATTAACAAATTTGAATAAATCTATATTTTCTATTCCCAAGTCGTTTAACTTATCCTCTTCACTCAATGAGAAAGAAATTCTTTTATTTTTACCAATTTTATTTATTTGTCCACTTGAACCAATAGAAATTTTAGATAAAATTCTCGTTGGGTCATTTTTATCAAACAATAGAATAGAGTTTTCGCCCTTCTCGTTAACATCTTTCTGAGCTTTAATGGATTTTAAAAATTTCTTGTCAACTGCTGTCCCTACTATAATATTGTCAACATCAACTAAGTCATTTACAGTTAGTTTTAAATAAAGCTTGGAAAACATTGTGACAACATCCTTTTGCTTAAATTGAGAACCTATAGTATTAGCTAATTCTGGATTTTCATTCAAAATTTCCTTAACATATTTAGAAACCTTAGATTTAATTGGCGTCCATTTTACAGAAAACAGTTGAAAATAATTTTTAAAATATTCTGTTACAGCTGGCGTTAATGTTTTTATAAATTTTGAATCTCTTTGTCTAGATTCAAAATCTTCTCTAGTTTCTACATTAAAATTATTTAATAGTTGTCCATTCATATAGGATGAATAATTTAAATCAGTAAGATTATTTCTCTCTTCTCTTTTGATATTATCCCTAAAATCTTCTATTGGAATGCTTTTCTTAGTATTCAAACTATTGACTAGTTTCGCCCCAAAAGTTTTCATGACTCCCTTAGTGAAACTGTTTCGTATTCTACCAACCTCTTTATCATAAGTCTGTTTAATTAACTGCTCTTCAAACCCCTTTGTGTTTTGCCCCATTGTAGCGATTTTAATATTTGCTCCAGTTAAGGCGGCGGCCGCCTTACCAAGCTCAGAATTTCGTTTTGTTCTTAAGATTTCGTTTATTCTAGCTACGTTTTTTAGGTGTTCCGCATATGAGGAATTTGCGGTATTTGGTAATCCCATAGATGAAAATAAAAACCCCTCTTTTTTTTGATTTTCATTAATCTTTTCTTCTAAGTTTACTAGTAGTAAATTAAAACTATCAAATTGATTCATATCTCTTTCTAAAAATTCTAATAGATTATCTCTTGGCGAGAAGTCTACTTTATTTTCAAAAGAATTTGCCCCTAATGGTCTAACGCCCTCAATCAAATTGGGTATAAAATCAGGATTATGATCTGTATAATATGCTACAGAATTTCCTTCTATTGTTTGTGGATGTCCTCTTGAATTAATATAAACAAGATTCATTTTTGTCCTCCTTAAAAAAAATAATCACCCAAAAAGAGTGATTAAATGTATTCTCCAGTTATTTCCTTATCTAATATTAAGAAGCTGCAAGGATTTTTATTAGTTATTGTCCCCTCTGTATTGAAGTAACTTTTAATTGAAAAGTTACAAGCAGTTGGATTTGATAGGTTCTCACCTAATGTAAAGTTAAGATTAGAAAATATTTTTATTTTTGGCATTTTTATAACTAAAGTTTTAGTTTCGCCATTTTCTTCTAATTTTAAGGTTGTTTTTGCTGTCAAAGAATAAAAAAGATTATTTAATCTATCGCCGCATTCAATCTTTTTACAATTAAAATCAGACGTGTAATTTATATACACTTTTTCATAAGATTTATTAAAATAAATCCTGTTAAATAATATAGAATAATCTTCCGGCTCTATTTTAACCATATTCTCATCATAAACAAAAAAGAACTTATTCGGATTTTTATTTAGTGGCTTTAATTTCAATTCATTCCTTCTTCCCATAGGTAAAGGTTCTAATTGAGGATTTTCTTGAGCCGCTAACATAAATTGGTCTGCGTTTGGAGTAAATTTTAAATCAACATATAAATAATTATCTTCTAAAGTCTGTTCTAATGTTTCATAAATACTAATAGATTCAGAAACGTTTTTTATTTTACTATTTGATATTAATGCCCAGCTTAATAAATTTGTTAAGCCGTTTGAAAAATTAAGTTGAAATTCACCGTCAAACTCAGAAAAAACCAACGGTAAATCATTTTGTCCACCAGAATATTCAGTTGTCTCTTTTTGTTGCATAAAAGATGCAATAGATAGCTTATCAAATCTAATTAGAGTTTCGCCGGGCTCATAAACTTTATTATCTACTTCCAATAAATTTTTAAACTTTATTTCAACATTATATAACTCTTTTATGCCAAAAAAATCAGAACTTGTTATCAAATATTTCACCTCCTAGTAAAAATAGAGAAACATTAGTTGTTTCTCTATTTATTATGTATTTTTTTAATTGGAATTTTACAATTTTTTTATCTATAGTTAGTAAATTTCATCATTATCTTCGGCAACTTCAACCATAGTTATTTCAACACTTGTTGATTGTTGAACTTCTTTTTGTGGAAGAACTCTCGTGCCGCCTTCATTATAATCATCCACAGCAATAAATGTGTCTAATTCAAACATTTCTCCATTTTCTGGCGTTAAACATTCTAAATCCATAGTGAATACTGTTGGCTCACCATCGGCGGTCATATTAATTGTTGTATTTGAAGAAATTGCGGCCGAATTAATGCGGAATTTCATCCTTATATCTTCGCCAGTATCAGCATCTCTAATAAAAGTCTCTCCTTCAACCATATAATTATCTGGAAATGTTTCTGGTCCTATAATAAACTTCTGCCCTAAGCTAACACCGGCTTTATTAAGAACGGTTCTAGTCTTTTTATAGTAACTTGTTCCAATTGGTAGTGTGAAAATATCGTCAGTGTCATCTATAGTACCATCATTTAGCTTAAATAAAGGTAACATAGTTTTTGCATCATAATATACTGTATAATTAGTGTATTCGTCCTTAAACATTTTAAATAAATCTTCTTTTTGCTTAGAGGTTTTTATTTTCAAACCACCTCTCTCTTTAACAATACATTTTTCAAATCTATCTATTTTATCTATTTTATTTATAGCCGTCTCTATTTTACCAATATCTGTTATTTTTGTTATATTCTCATTAATAGCGTTTATTAATTCTGACGCCATAGCTGCCTTATATGTATTAGAACCTTCTGTTATTGAGATTGTTCTCTTATAGTACATATTTTTAACCAATTGACGATTTTCAGCAATGAATTCAGCCTCTTCGGGAGTGGTTGATTGGTTAGCCAGATATATTGTTGGATTTGTGTTAGTAGAGCCGCTATCAAAACCAATTTCATGAGCGGCGGCAAAAACAATTTCCCATTCTTCATCTGTTAATGTTGGCGAAGGATACGCCTTTACTGAATAGTGAGCATTTCCATAAATATTAGCCACATTGGCTTTTGTTATAGCCCCAGCATAATTTCCCATTTTAAAATTTAGTTTTCCACCCATTGCTAATGACATAGACGCTGGGGAAAATAAAGCGTCCTCAAGTTTAATTGTAATTTCTTTTCCAAAACTCCAACTTAAAAGCTTACTATTTCCATAGCCACCTTTAGCCGAAACCTTCTCTCCTGTTTGTTCAGCTGTTGAAATTTTTAAACTATCTAAAAATAAAACTGGAGTTGGAATTACTAAATCTCCAATTACTTCTTTTGAATAAAAGGTTACGTTTGCGACCTCTCTAATTCCATATTGCTCAAACGGATTCATTTAATCACCTCTTTAATTTTCAACTATTGTAACTTCGTATTCATCTATAGGAAGTATTCTTTCTACATTTATTATTTTTCTAAATATCTCACCATCATTAAAATATATTGGTGGATCAGATATAACGCCATCAATTAATTTTATCAATTGATATTCTTCTAATGTCAATTCTTTATATCCAACAACTATCATAAACTTATCATAATTTGGTTCGTCAGAAGGATAAATTGCATCTCCAATTTTATATTGACTATTGTCTGGCGGCGAGAGTATTTCAAGATTACTACTAATTATTTCAGAACTTATAATTTCCTTAACATAATTTTCTAAGTCAAATCAAGAGAACCCTTGTGTTGGGTTCTCGGGCATCACCTCCCCAGTAGGAAGGGTTTTGGTAGAACCACTAATATTTCCA